>NZ_LSMM01000022.1:0-75083 GCF_001566815.1 Marinobacter sp. Hex_13 | reverse complement strand
CGGGTGAGCTATAGCCAGCTGAGCGCTTGATGGTGGAGACGCCATGGCAGGCCGTGCAGGCTTTCTCAACCAATGCTTTGCCGGCACCTTCCGGTAGTGAAGATTGCAAATTGTTTTGCGCAAGGGAGGCTTGCGTGGTGCCGAGTAGAACGACGACTGCAGCTGTCAGGGATGCAGGTAGGCTCATGAGAACGACTCCTGTCATTCGGGAAGACCTTTATTGTAATCGTACGTCACGATGCTGTGGACATTGTGAGGTAATGAAAGTTCCGGGTTGGCGTGCTTTTACTCTAAACTGAATGCCAGGCAATGATGAAATCTGCTGAATAGACGCGAATTCAGGTATTCGCGCACTCGTTTCCAACTTTGGTAATATGTCGCCTGGTTGATGATGGTACAAATTATGCCGCCTCAGATATTGTTGCTGCACCCTTTAATCATCCCTCAATAAATCTTTTGTTTTAATAGGTTGCATACCCCGTTTTGTCGAGCGCTGACGTGACGAACAGAGGGGTGTGACCGGGCAGGCATTATGGCTGGCACTGATGATGATTATTCCTGGATGAAGCGTGCGCTGCAGCTGGCCCGTCAGGCCGGAGCCGCTGGTGAGGTGCCAGTTGGTGCAGTGGTCGTGCTGGATGGACGGGAAATCGGAGCTGGCTATAATGCACCGATCAGTGGATGCGACCCCACAGCTCATGCTGAAATACGCGCCCTGCGGGACGCGGCAAGACGTGCGGGCAATTACCGGTTGCCGGGTGCCACGCTTTACGTCACCCTTGAGCCGTGCACCATGTGTGTGGGCGCCATTGTGCACAGCCGCATCAGTCGTTTGGTGTACGGTGCGGCGGAACCGAAGGCGGGTGCCGTGGTGTCGGCTCGGCAAACACTGAACGAGCCACATCTCAACTGGCGTGTTGAGTCTGTCGGAGGTGTTCTGGCGGATCAGTGCAGCCATGTTATCAGCGAATTCTTCACGCGTCGGCGGGCCGACATCCGCCGCCGGAGGCAACTGTTTTCAGGGAAGGAGTGACGATCGATCATGAAAGTTCTGGTAACCGGCGGAGCCGGGTATATAGGTAGTCATGTCGTAAGGCAACTGGGCGAAGCCGGACACGACATTGTTGTTTTCGATAACCTGTCCACCGGATACCGTTGGGCGGTCACCTGTGGTGAGCTTGTGATCGGAGACCTCGCCGATGAACAGGCCATTGCGGACCTTTTCAGCCAGCACCGCTTTGAAGCCGTGCTGCATTTCGCCGCCAATATCGTGGTGCCGGAATCGGTCGAGAACCCCCTCAAGTACTACAGCAACAATACCCGTAACACGCTGAATTTGCTGAAGGCAGTAGAAGAACACCAGGTACCTTACATGGTGTTTTCGTCGACGGCTGCCGTTTATGGCATGCCAGAGGAAACCGTACTGACGGAAGATCTTCCGCTGGCGCCGATCAATCCCTATGGCGCCTCAAAGATGATGAGCGAGCGGATGATCATGGATCTGGCTGCCGCGTCATCCCTCAATTACGTGATCCTGCGTTACTTCAACGTAGCTGGGGCCAATCCGGACGGTTTGCTGGGTCAGGCAACGCCTGAAGCTACGCACCTGATCAAGGTTGCGTGTGAGTGTGTGACGGGCAAGCGCGATGGCATGAGCGTGTTTGGCACCGACTACGACACCCGTGACGGTACCTGCATCCGCGACTACATCCACGTGGAAGACCTGGCCAAGGCTCATGTGATGGCGTTGGAGTATATGGCCGGTGGAGGTGAGTCACGGGTGCTGAACTGTGGCTACGGGCGTGGGTTTACCGTCCGCGAAGTTATTGATGTGGTCAAGCGCCAGTCAGGCAACGACTTTCCGGTGCAGGAAACCGGCCGTCGGGCAGGGGACCCAGCCGCGCTGATGGCTGACAACTCGCGAATCAAAAAGGTACTGGGCTGGCAGCCGGATTACGACGACCTGGATACCATCGTCGGCACAGCCCTGGCCTGGGAGAGGATCTGGCAGGATAAGCAGGGCTGAGAGGCCGCACATCGAATACCAACCATAAATTGCAGACATCAGGGTTTTAAAGGATGAAAATTACTATTTTTGGCACAGGTTACGTTGGTCTTGTCACGGGTGCCTGTCTGGCCGATGTGGGTCATCACGTTCTGTGTATGGATGTGGATCAGGGCAAGATTGATAAGCTTAGGAACGGCCATATACCGATTTATGAGCCTGGCCTCGAGTCCATCGTAAAGCATACGGTCGAGGCAGGCCGCCTGGCGTTCACCACCGATACCCAAGAAGCCGTGGCCCATGGGTCTCTGCAGTTCATTGCAGTGGGTACACCGCCTGATGAAGACGGTTCCGCCGACCTGCAGTATGTGACCGCCGTGGCGCGCTCCATTGGCCAATATATGGATGACTACAAGGTGGTGGTGGACAAGTCCACCGTGCCGGTTGGTACTGGCGACAGGGTCAAAGCTGCGGTGCGTTCCGAGCTGGACAAGCGCGGGCTGGAGCTGGACTTCGATGTCGTGTCCAACCCTGAGTTTCTTAAGGAAGGCGCGGCCATTACCGATTTCATGAAGCCCGACCGCATTATCGTTGGCACCGACAGTGAGCGGGCCAAAGAGTTGCTGCATGAGGTCTACTACCCGTTCAATCGTAGCCACGACCGCATGATTTTCATGGACATCCGGTCTGCGGAACTGACCAAGTACGCAGCCAACTCCATGCTGGCCACCAAGATCAGTTTCATGAATGAAATAGCCAACCTGGCGGAGCGTTTGGGGGCCGATATAGAAAATGTGCGTCGTGGCATTGGTTCCGACCCCCGCATCGGCTACCACTTTATTTACCCCGGTTGCGGTTACGGCGGCTCCTGTTTCCCGAAAGATGTCCAGGCATTGACCCGCACAGCCAGGGATTGTGACTACGACTCCCGCCTGTTGAACGCCGTGGAAGCCGTGAACAATGCCCAGAAGCACGTGTTGTTCGACAAGATCAGTCATTACTTCGGTGGCAACCTGAAGGGCAAGGTCGTCGCGATCTGGGGGTTGGCATTCAAGCCCAACACCGACGATATGCGTGAAGCATCGTCCCGAGCCCTGATGCAGGACCTCTGGAAGGCCGGAGCGAGCGTGCAGGCCTTTGACCCGGAAGCCATGGAAGAGACCCAGCGTATCTTTGGCGATCAGCCAGGGTTAACCCTCTGCGGCACCAAGGAGCAGGCGCTGAAAGGGGCCGATGTGCTGGCCATCTGTACCGAGTGGAAGGAGTTCCGCTCTCCGGATTTCGAAGCCATAGCCGCAAACCTGAAGGAGCCTGTCGTGTTTGACGGGCGCAACCTGTACGAACCTGAAATGCTTGAGCGCCACGGTATGATCTACTACGCCATTGGCCGTGGCCGGAACCAGTTCCACGGAGGTTAATATGAGTGGGGCGGAGTCGCCGTTTGTTCTGCACGAGCGTCTGGAAGCTGACACAGTCAGCCTCGGACAGAGCAAGCTGTGTGAAATTCGGCTGATGAACGACAGCAACTGGCCCTGGATCCTTCTGGTACCAAGGGTTGGCAGTGTGCGGGAGATCTATCAGCTGGCTCCGGAGCAACAGCGGCAGCTGCTGGCGGAATCGTCCCTTCTTGGGGAGGGCATGATGGAATTGTTCGGTGGGGATAAGCTCAATGTTGCGGCGTTGGGTAACATGGTGCCGCAACTTCACCTTCATCATATCGTGCGTTTTGACGGCGACTCTGCCTGGCCGGGCCCGGTCTGGGGCAAACTTCCGCCGAAGCCCTACAGTGTCAGCGATCTGGCCAGAATAAGCGAACAACTGAAGCCGTTGCTGGGTCGGCTCTCGCAAATAGTGGCGTAGCAATCTCTTCCGGCAAAGCCGGGTAGCTTAGCGTTTGTGCCGGGCGATGGTGCGTGATCCAACGAGGATCATCCTGAGCTCGGTTTTCAGTTTGTCCTTCAAGGCTTCCTTTTCCGGTGGTGTTGCGTCAAGCGCCTCGGCGCCTTGGTTAAACACCAGTGTCACCATGGCGTCTGCCACCAGTTTGGAGTCGGATAGGGGGCGATTCTCTTCATCCGCGATGCGCGCCAGATCTGCAGCCAGTTCGGTCACAAAGTGGTCGATTTCAGCTTTGATGGCGGTGCGGAAGGGTTTTGATACCCCGGTGCTTTCCCTCAGCATCAGACGAAACAGATTGGAGTTGTTGCCAAGATACTCCATGAAGGTGTCCACCGAGGTGCTGATGGCGCTGCCGTTTCGTGCAATTCGCTTGCGTGCCTGGCGCATGAGTTGTCGCAGGGCGACACCGCCTTCGTCCACCAGGGCAAGCCCCAGCTCGTCGAGCTCGGAAAAGTGCCGGTAGAACGATGTCGGCGCAATGCCAGCTTCCCTTGCCACTTCCCGCAGGCTCAGGCTGCCAAAGCCCCGGTCCGCACTGAGCTGAGCAAGGGCGGCGTCCATCAGGGCACGGCGAGTGCGGAGTTTCTGTTCGGCTCGGGCTGACAAGGGCGGCTCCATAGGGCGGTAAATCGGCCCATTCTAGCGGCCAAATGTTTTACCGTCACCCACGGTGATGGAAGCCTGATTTTCCCGTTCATTGTGTTTATAATGGGCCGCTTTTGCAGTAGGGTCCGCCAGAACCATTTTTGCAAACTTTTACGCACACATCAGATACAACGGGAACCGGTATGCGCAGTCATTATTGCGGTGGAATCAACGAATCTCACATCGATCAGGAAGTTACTCTTTGCGGTTGGGTTCATCGTCGCCGCGATCACGGTGGGGTGATCTTTCTGGACCTTCGCGATCGGGACGGTATTTCCCAGGTCGTGTTCGATCCGGATACCCCAGAGAGCTTCAATCTGGCGGAGAAGGTCCGCAGTGAATTCGTTATTCAGGTGACCGGCCGTGTGCGCCGTCGTCCCGCTGGTACCGAAAACGCCAACATGCCGACGGGGCAGGTTGAGCTGCTGGGTAAGCAGTTATCCATCCTGAATGCCGCTGCAACGCCTCCGTTCCCGCTGGATGAGCATGTGGATGTCGGTGAAGACGTTCGCCTGAAGTATCGCTTTGTGGACCTGCGTCGCCCGGAAATGCTGAATCGTCTGCGTTTCCGTTCCAGGGTGACCAGCTATATTCGCAACTTTCTGGATAGCAACGGCTTTATGGATGTGGAGACGCCTATCCTGACCCGCGCCACTCCGGAAGGCGCACGTGACTACCTGGTGCCAAGCCGCACCCATGAAGGCTCCTTCTTTGCACTTCCCCAGTCCCCGCAGCTTTTCAAGCAATTGCTGATGGTGTCCGGTGTGGATCGCTATTACCAGATCGCCAAGTGTTTCCGCGACGAAGACCTGCGTGCCGACCGTCAGCCGGAATTCACGCAGATTGACATCGAGGCCTCGTTCATCGACGAGGAGACCTTGATGACCCTGAACGAGAACATGATTCGTTCGCTGTTCAAGGATGTGCTGGAAGTGGATCTGCCTGAATTCCCGCGCATGCCGTACGCCGAGGCAATGCAGCGTTATGGCAGCGACAAGCCAGACCTGCGTATCCCGCTTGAGCTTGTTGACGTGGGTGATCTGGTTGCGGGCGTTGACTTCAAGGTGTTTGCCGGTCCGGCTAATGACCCCAAGGGCCGCGTAGCAGCACTACGTGTTCCGAAGGGCGGCGAGCTGACCCGCAAACAGATCGACGACTACACCAAGTACGTGGGTATTTACGGTGCCAAGGGACTGGCCTACATCAAGGTCAATGATACGTCCAAGGGCGTTGAAGGCCTGCAGTCGCCGATCATCAAATTCCTGGGTGACGATGTTGCGCAGGCTGTCATCGAGCGCTCCGGTGCGGAAGATGGCGATATCGTGTTCTTCGGCGCCGATAAGACCAACGTCGTCAACGAAGCCCTGGGCGCGCTTCGCATCAAGGTCGGCCACGACCTGAACATGCTGACGTCCGAGTGGGCGCCGATGTGGGTGGTGGACTTCCCGATGTTCGAGGAAACATCTGACGGAAGCCTGACTGCGATTCACCATCCGTTCACGGCGCCATCCTGTTCTGGTGACGAGCTGGAAGCGTCACCGGCGACGGCATTGTCCCGCGCCTACGACATGGTGCTCAATGGCACCGAGCTCGGTGGCGGTTCCATCCGTATTCATGACGAAAAAATGCAGGAAAGCGTGTTCCGTACCCTGGGTATTGAGCACGAAGAAGCACGAGCCAAGTTCGGGTTCCTGCTGGATGCGCTGAAATACGGTTGCCCTCCCCATGGTGGCCTGGCGTTTGGTCTGGACCGGTTGATCATGCTGATGACCGGTGCCAGTTCTATCCGTGATGTGATTGCGTTCCCGAAAACCCAGAGCGCCACCTGTCTGATGACACAGGCGCCCGGAGAAGTGGACGACAAGCAGTTGCGTGAGCTTCATATTCGCCGCCGCAAGCCCGTGGCCAAGGCCGGCGAAAGTAAGGAAGACACCCAGGCAGGCGAGTAACGCAATGCCGGAGCACACCCCTATGTGTGCTCCGCGACTGAACGGAGTTGATTATGGCTGGACACAGTAAATGGGCCAACATCAAGCACCGTAAAGCGGCTCAGGACGCCAAACGCGGTAAGATTTTCACCAAGATCATTCGCGAGTTGACGGTGGCGGCCCGTCAGGGCGGGGGAAACCCGGATGACAATCCGCGATTGCGGGGCGTGATCGACAAGGCCCTCACCGCCAACATGAAGAAGGACACTATCGAGCGCGCCGTTGAGCGGGGTGCCGGGGATGGTGACGACAGCAATTACGAGGAACTGACCTACGAAGGGTACGGTCCCGGTGGCGTTGCTATCTTTGTGGAAGTCATGACGGATAACCGCAACCGCACTGTGGCCGACATTCGTCACGCCCTGAACAAGATGGGTGGCAATCTCGGCACTGACGGTTCGGTAGCGTATCTGTTCAGTAAGCAGGGTATTATCAGCTACAGCCCGGAGATGGACGAAGACCGGCTGATGGAAGCGGCCCTGGTTGCCGGTGCCGAGGACCTGGCGACGCTCGGCGACGGCTCTTTCGAGATAGTCACCGTGCCAGATCAGTTCCTCGATGTTAAACAGTCCCTGGTGGAGTCCGGCCTGATACCCGATAACGCAGAAGTCACTATGGTGCCCTCAACCACTGTAGAGCTGGATGAGGAGGGCGCAGAGCCCATCCTCAAGCTCATCGATATGCTGGAAGACCTGGACGATGTGCAGAATGTCTATCACAACGCCGATATATCGGCGGATGTGATGGAGGCACTCCATCAATAAGGGCGCAACGTGTCGATAATCATGGGGGTGGACCCAGGGTCACGCATTACCGGTTACGGGATTGTCCGGGCCGAGGGCCGGGTGATCGAATATATTGACAGTGGATGCATCCGTGTCGGCGAGAAGCCCATGGCGGAACGCCTGCAAACCATCTTCCATAGTCTGGCAACGCTCATTGGCGAATACCGCCCCGAAGAATTCGCCATCGAGCAGGTATTCATGGCCCGTAACCCGGATTCAGCGCTGAAGTTGGGGCAGGCCAGGGGAGCGGCGATTGTAGCGGCCGCCAACAGCGGTTTGCCGGTTCACGAGTATTCCGCCCGCCAGGTCAAGCAGGCGGTGGTGGGTAAAGGCGGCGCTGACAAGTCCCAGGTCCAGCATATGGTCCAGGTGTTGCTGGCCCTGTCTCGCAAGCCGCAGGCCGACGCGGCAGACGCCCTGGCGATTGCGCTGTGCCACGCCCACATGAGCCAGAGCGTTGCCCGGCTGGCGTCCGGAGGTGGCGGAAAAGTGCGAAGTGGCCGGGTCCGAAGACAATAACCAGACTCATTGAAGTCCAGGGAGAAACCCGTTGATTGGTCGTATCCGAGGCATCCTGATTGAAAAATCCCCCGCCCAGGCATTGGTGGAATGCGCCGGCCTGGGGTATGAAGTGGATATTCCCTACACCACCTTCTTTAACCTTCCTGAAACCGGCGACGAGCTGGTTCTTCACACCCACTTTGTTGTTCGCGAGGACGCCCAGAGCCTCTACGGCTTCTCTTCACGGCTGGATCGGGACCTGTTCCGGTTGCTGATCAAGGTTAATGGGGTTGGTCCCAAGCTTGCCGCGGGGATTCTGTCGGGGCTGGATGCGAATCAGTTTATCCGCTGCGTTGAGGCTCGCGATGCCAATGCCCTGGTTAAGCTTCCCGGTGTTGGCAAGAAAACCGCCGAACGCCTGCTTATTGAAATGACAGATCGTATAGGGCAACTTGAAGGGCAGTTCACGCCAGCGTCGCCAAATGCGATGGTTACCTCCGACTCAGCCAACGCGGGCATTGCCGCAGGTCATGACCCCAGGGAAGAGGCGGAAGCCGCACTGATTGCCCTGGGGTACAAGCCACAGGAGGCGTCCAAGGCGATCAGCAAAGTGGCGGAAGAGAACATGTCGAGCCAGGAATTGATTCGGTTGGCGCTACGGGCAATGATTCCTGCCAACTAATGGGTAACGGGCTGATTAAAAGAGTGTCATTAATCGCATCCTGGCCCCATATGTGTAGAGAGCGTAACGTGACAGCAAAAGCGCCGTTTGTACAATTGGGGCATAATGAACCCGATACGAGTGTACAGGCATGTTGTTGATTTCCTCTGAGCGGGTAGTTCAATGATTGAATCGGATCGCCTGATTACAGCCCAGGCCGGACAATATGAGGAAGTGCAGGATCGAGCGATCCGTCCCGGTGTGCTTGCGGACTATGTTGGTCAGCCGGCTGTGCGGGAGCAGATGGAAATCTTCATTTCCGCCGCGCGAGGTCGCCAGGAGGCATTGGATCATGTGCTGATCTTTGGTCCGCCGGGGCTGGGCAAGACCACGCTCGCCAACATCATTGCCAATGAAATGGGTGTGTCCATTAAGACCACATCCGGCCCGGTGTTGGAAAAAGCCGGTGATCTGGCCGCCATGCTGACCAACCTCGAAGAGGGTGATGTCCTCTTCATTGATGAAATTCATCGTCTCAGCGCCGCCGTGGAAGAAGTGCTCTACCCGGCGATGGAAGACTACCAACTGGATATCATGATTGGAGAGGGCCCGGCGGCCCGCTCCATCAAACTGGACCTGCCCCCCTTTACCCTGGTGGGTGCCACGACACGCGCCGGGCTTCTGACGTCGCCGCTGCGGGATCGTTTCGGCATCGTCCAGCGCCTTGAGTTCTATAACACCAACGATCTGACGGATATTATTCTCCGTTCCGCGCGATTGTCATCGGTCTCTATCGACAACGGCGGTGCTTACGAAATTGCCCGTCGTTCCCGGGGAACACCCCGTATTGCCAACCGCCTGCTACGCAGAGTGCGTGACTTTGCTGAGGTAAAAGCGGATGGCAGCATTAGTGAGTCCATTGCGGACCAGGCACTGAACATGCTGAAAGTGGACGCCCAGGGGTTTGATCACATGGACCGGCGCCTGCTTTTGGCGATGATTGAAAAGTTTGATGGTGGCCCGGTCGGTGTCGAAAGTCTGGCAGCGGCGATCAGTGAAGAACGAGGCACTATCGAAGACGTTCTTGAGCCGTTCCTGATTCAGCAGGGTTTCATGGTACGTACGCCCCGTGGGCGTATGGTGACGTCCAATGCCTACCAGCATTTTGGTGTCGTGCCATCCGGTCCGGAACGGGAGGACCTGTTTGACTGAGCGTTATGATTCATCGGTCGGGTTGGCGGTTCGCGTGTACATCGAGGATACCGACGCCGGCGGTATCGTATACCACGCGAAGTACCTGCACTATATGGAGCGTGCCCGTACGGAGTGGGTTCGTCACAAGGGTGTCGGGCTTCGCGCCGGTCTGGCGGATAACATCAGTTACGTTGTCCAGCGCCTGTCGATTCACTACGGTGCTCCGGCCAGGCTCGACGATGGGTTGCGAGTGACCGCGGAGCCAGTGGCGTTCGGCCGTGTATGGATGGATTTTCGTCAACAGGTTGTTCGCCGCTCCGATGACAAGGTACTGGCCTCGGCGGATGTGCGTGTGGCCTGTATAGCACTGGATTCCGGCCGGCCAAGACGCCTTCCGGTAAACATGCTGGAGTTGCTGGAAAGCAGCCTGAAAACCAATTCACAAGTGGAATAATCCAGGAGTAAAAGGTGGAGTCAGAAGTTTCTGTTTGGTATCTCATCGCCAACGCCGGTGTGCTGGTTCAGCTGGTTATGCTGTTGCTTGCCCTGGCGTCCATTATCTCCTGGGCACTGATCTTCCAGCGCCTGAAGGTGTTCCGCAAGGCCAAGCAGGCCCAGTATGCGTTCGAGGAACGGTTCTGGTCCGGAATGGACCTGGGTCAGCTCTACCGGGAAGTGAACAGTAATCCGACGCCGTTCTCCGGCATGGAGTCGTTGTTCCGGGCTGGTTTCAAGGAATTTTCCCGTCTGCGCCAGCAAAGCCGGGATGCCGATGCCGTCATGGAAGGCACCCAGCGTGCGATGCGAGTGGCGTTTTCCCGTGAGCAGGAGCGGTTGGAGATGCACTTGCCGTTTCTTGCAACCGTCGGCTCCACCAGCCCCTATGTCGGTCTGTTTGGCACGGTCTGGGGCATCATGAATTCATTTCGGGGACTGGCTCAGGTTCAGCAGGCGACCCTCGCCACGGTAGCCCCCGGTATTTCCGAGGCATTGATAGCAACGGCAATGGGCCTGTTTGCGGCCATCCCCGCCGTGATTGCCTATAACCGTTTCTCCGCTATTTCCGATGCGCTGCTGAAGAACTATGAAACCTTTGCCGATGAGTTTTCGAGCATCCTCCATCGCCGTGTGCATAACAGCGAGCAGTCAGCCGCATGAGGAAGGCAGCCAGTAACGGACAGCCAGTCGGGAGAGCAGAAACATGAAAGGCATGGGAATGATGCCGGCGAGAAGTCGCAAGCCGATGTCTGAAATCAACGTCGTACCCTACATCGACGTCATGCTGGTGCTGCTGATCATCTTTATGGTGACGGCGCCGATGCTGACGCAAGGCGTAAAAGTGGATCTGCCGGAAACCACATCGCAGCCGATCCAGTCCGACAAGAACGTGGAATCCATTGTGGTATCGGTGGACAGCAATGGTGCGTATTTCATGGATATCGGGGATGAAAGCAGTGACCCGATGTCACTCGCGGACATTCGCGACCGGATCGCCAAAATCCTGTCCCAGCGTACGGACCGCGAAGTGCTTGTTCGGGGTGATGAGCATGTTGAGTACGGTACCGTTGTTCGACTGATGGCTCAGTTACAGGCCGCAGGGGCGTCTAATGTCGGATTGATCACCGAAGCGCCATCCATTGATGAGTAGGTACAGAGCAGGCAGGTTTTTGTGAGAGGTCATGAGCGTGATGTAACCAACACGGGCCAGCCGCCCTGGAAGTCGCCCGTGGCTCTGTCAATCCTGCTGCATGGGTTGATCCTGGGCGTGGCCTTGGCCGGATGGACGTGGACCAATCCCTCGGAGGATCCGCCGCCGCCCAGTATTTCTGCGCGCCTGATCACTCCGAACGAGCCCGAACCCAGTCCGGTGACGGAACCGGTTGATGAACCGGATCGTGATGAAGAACGCAGGCAGGAGGAAGAGCGGAAGCGTAAGGAAGAAGCCGAACGTCGAAAGGCCGAAGAGGAACGCGAACGGGAAGAGGCTCGCCGCATCCAGCAGGAGAAAGAGCGCAAGCAGGAACAGCAGCGCCAGGAAGAGGCGGCGAAGCGCGAACGTGAGCAGCAGCGCAAAGCGGAAGAGGCTGCCCGCCAGAAGGCTGCTGCTGAAGCCAAGGAGCGTGAACGTCAAAAGGCCGAGGAAGAAAAGCGTCGCCAAGAAGAGGCTGCCCGGAAGGCCGCCGAGGAAAAACGTCGTGCGGAGGAGCAGCGCCGCAAGGAAGAAGCTGAGCGCAAGGCGAGGGAAGAGCGAGAGCGCCAGGAAGCTGAACGCAAACGCAAGGAGCGTGAGCGGCGTCTGAAAGAACAGCAACTGGAAGCCCTGGCGGAAGAAGCCCAGCAGGAACGCGAGGCGGAGGAGCGCCGTAAGAGGGAGGCGGCCGCGGCCAAGGCGCGCGAAGCGCAGATGCTGACGGAAAGCCAGAAATATCAGGCGCTGATTCGTGAACGATTGAGCCAGGCCTGGTATCCGCCATCATCGGCAACCGAGGAGATGACTGCGCGGCTTCAGATCACTTTGCTACCGACTGGTGAACTTGCCTCGGTAAAGCTTGTCTCCACCAGTGGCAACACGGCATTCGACAATTCGGCGCTGGGCGCGGTTAAGTCGTTGAATCGTTATCCGATTCCCGATGATCGGGACACGTTTGAAAAGTATTTTCGCCAGTTTACGATTGAGTTCAATCCTCGGCGGTTGAGATAAGGACAATGGGAAATCAAATGACGAACCGGAGTACTAAAGGCACAACCCCAACCGGCATGGTAATGACATGGTTGCTGATGCTGGCGGTGATGATAGGGAGCAGTCCGGCGGCCCACGCAGAGCTGTTGATCCGAATCACGGAGGGTGCGGATTCGGCCATCCCGGTCGCCGTGGTCCCATTCGCTGAATCCGGCACCATGCCGTCTGGCGATAAGATCAGCAGTATCGTCCGCGACGACCTCACCATGAGCGGTGAATTCAAGCCACTGGCACCAGAGAAAATGCTCAGCCTGCCGTCAAAGGGTGATGAGGTCTATTTTCGCGACTGGCGACTTCTGGGGCAGCGTTACGTTCTGGTCGGTCAGTTGACACGTACCGGCGACAAGATTGAAGCCCGGTATGAGTTGTACGATGTGAACCGCGAGGAGCGGATCCTTGGGGCAACGGCGTCCTCATCGGTGAACAGCACACGGAGCCTTGCCCACCACATCAGTGACAAGGTCTATGAGGCTATCACCGGGGTGCCGGGCGCATTTTCTACCAAGCTGGCCTACGTCACGCTTCAGCGATCCGGTGGCAAAGCCCTGTATCGGCTGCAGGTCAGTGACGTGGATGGCAAAAGGGCCAAGGTCAGGCTGGAAAGCGATGAACCCATTTTGTCACCAGCCTGGTCGCCCGACGGTAAGAGGCTTGCCTATGTGTCGTTTGAAACCGGTAAGCCTGCAATCTATATCCACGAGCTTTCATCGGGCAACCGCACGCGGATCGCGGACTTCCGGGGTTTGAATTCAGCTCCCGCATGGGGCCCGGATGGTCGGTCGTTGCTTATGACCCTGTCGAAGGACGGCAATGCCGAGGTCTACAAGATGGATATTCAGAGTCGCTCGCTCAAGCGGCTGACCAATCACTGGTCTATTGATACTGAGCCCACCTGGGATCATACGGGTGAAGGTTTCTTCTTTACGTCTGATCGTTCCGGTGGGCCGCAGATCTACCACAAGTCCAGTGAGAGTGCGGAACCCCGCAGGATTACCTTCGGTAGCCGCTACAATGCCCGCCCGCGGCCAGACAACGACGGCAAGTACGTCTACTATGTGCATCAGAGAGACAAGGCGTTTCATATAGCACGGACTAACTTGCAGACGGAGGAAGAAACGATTCTCACTCGAACTGAGTCCGATGAATCGCCCAGTGTTTCGCCCAATGGCCGGATGTTGATCTATGCAACCAAGCAGGGCAGCGACAGTGTACTAACTGTAATTGCCGCGGATGGCGGAGCGGCCTATAGTCTGCCGGCCTCGGAGGGTGATGTGCGTGAACCGGCATGGTCACCGATCGTCAAGTAAACCGGAACTCCGAACAGAACAGGTTCGTTTGCATTAACGTACAACAGACTCTCAAAAAGGAAGGAAGTGATTATGAACGTATCAGCTCACCACAAATTATTCGCCATGGTAATGTCTCTTGGTCTGATCGCCGGTTGCAGCAGCACCGGTGAGACCACTGAAGACGGTGCGTACGGTTCCGATGTCTCTGCTGTCGACCAGGAAGGTGGCAGCACTGTTTATGGCGGCGATGATGACGGCGGTGTGTCTTCATCCGAGATGAGCGAAGAGCAGCGTCGTGAAGCGGAAGCTCGTGCTGCGCGGGCGGAAGAAGCCGCCATGCGCGAAATCACCACCTTCTACTTTGATTTTGATACCTCCGAAATCAAAACCGAAGCCCGCGATGTGCTGGTGGCCCACGCCCGGTTCCTGCAAGCCAATCCGGGGCAGAATGTCCGTATTGAAGGGCATGCTGATGAGCGCGGCACCAAAGAATACAACCTCGCATTGGGCGAGCGTCGTGCCAACGCCATCGAGCGTTTCCTGATCGTGAACGGTGCTTCCCGCGGCCAGACGGAAACCATCAGCTACGGTGAAGAAAAGCCGGCAGTGATGGGTTCCAGTGAGAGCGCGTGGGCCCAGAATCGTCGCGTTGAACTCGTTTTCCAGTAACAGGCGAACCCCATGAGACATCTGCTCATGGCGACAGTGATGCTCCCGCTTGCCTTCGGGCATGCGGGCGGCGCGCTGGCGCAATCCGTTTCTCCAGCGTTCCAGGACAATGCGTCCGAGGCAGAACGCAAGGCTGGCAACAGTCAGGCCAATGCGGAACTGTTCTACATGATTCAGCAACTGCAGGGCGAGGTTCGTCGATTGCAGGGGCGGGTCGAAGAGCAGCGCAACCTCATTGATCGGCTTACCAAGCAGTCACGGGACCGCTACATCGACCTTGACCAGCGAATTCTGAAACTCTCTGAAAAGGTCTCGGAAGCACCAGCGACGAGCTCAGCGAGCTCAGAGGGTGCGGCCGATTCGGCTGAGGCAGCAGGAGATTCGGGGGTGAAAACCAGAATCTACCGGCAGCCTTCCGACAAGGAGCGAACGGAATACCAGAAAATCCAGACTCTGATCCATCAGGAAAAGAACTACGACCAGGCGATCAATGGGTTGTACGACTTCATTGATGAGTATGAGGAAGGGGACCTGACGGTCAACGCCTATTATTGGCTGGGCGAAGTGTACCTCGTTGAGGAACAGCTCGAACAGGCGCGGCAGGCGTTCACCATCGTTGCAACCCGTTATGGGGATCATCGCAAGGCGCCGGACGCTGTTTACAAGCTTGGTGTGACCCTGGACCGGCTAGGCGATAAGGAGCAGGCTCGCGGGCGTATGGAAACCGTGGTCCGCGACTATCCGAATACCAGCGCCGCTGAGTTGGCCAAGAAGTACCTCGACTCCAGTAACGGCTGATCGTGCTTGCCACGAAGAATGTTGAGAAACCTGGGAATTAGGGGTTGATCGGCGCTGAAAAATCATTACTATATGCGCCTCGTTTGGGTCGTTAGCTCAGTTGGTAGAGCAGTTGGCTTTTAACCAATTGGTCGAAGGTTCGAATCCTTCACGACCCACCAAATTACGAACGAGGCGGTGGTCTGAGTCGTCGCGTTGTTCTGGTCCGGATTCGGGCCGACAGTTATGGGTCGTTAGCTCAGTTGGTAGAGCAGTTGGCTTTTAACCAATTGGTCGAAGGTTCGAATCCTTCACGACCCACCAATAGAACAGGAAGCCAAAGTGGCTCCTGTCGAAAAAAGAGCCTTCGGGCTCTTTTTTTTTGGGTATACGGTCATACATCTGTGATAGTGGGCGTAGTTAAAAGGGTGCGTGTAAGTAACCTAAGCAAAACTCTGTGACAGCAGGGTGTCAGCCCAGTGAAAGTCGTGGCCGAAGTGATATACTTCCGACGTTAACGCAATACAGAGATGCAGTAATGACGCGAGTTGAAGACCGTATTCTCGTTCAGGAACATCTGGCACACCAGGCAGAGCCAAAGACCCTGAGCGACGACGAGAAAGCCAACCTTGAGTCCCGTATTCGAGCAGCGCTGAAAGCGCAGGATGCGGTGCTCGTGGCTCATTACTACACCGACCCTGACATTCAGCGCCTGGCGGAGGAAACCGGCGGCTGTGTTGCCGATTCGCTGGAAATGGCCCGGTTTGGCAACCAGCACAAAGCGTCAACCGTGGTCGTGGCAGGTGTCCGTTTCATGGGCGAAACCGCCAAGATTCTGAACCCGGAAAAACGTGTGCTGATGCCCACGCTGGAGGCCACCTGTTCACTGGATATTGGCTGCCCCGCGGACGAATTCTCGGCCTTTTGCGACCAGCACCCCGACCGTACCGTTGTGGTCTACGCCAATACCTCCGCAGCGGTGAAGGCAAGGGCGGACTGGGTGGTTACCTCCAGTTGTGCTCAGGCCATTGTGGAGTCGCTGGATGCCCGTGGTGAAAAAATACTCTGGGCCCCGGACAAGCATTTAGGCCATTACGTGCAGAAAACCACCGGTGCGGATGTGTTGCTCTGGGATGGTTCATGCATCGTACATGAAGAGTTCAAGTACCGGGGGCTGGAGGATCTGAAAGCGCTGTATCCGGATGCGGCGGTTCTGGTGCACCCTGAGTCGCCCAACGCGGTGGTCGAGATGGCCGATGTTGTCGGTTCGACCTCTCAGCTGATTCATGCGGTACAGACGCTGCCCAACGATCAGTTTATCGTTGCCACCGACAACGGCATTTTCTACAAGATGCAGCAGTTGGCCCCCAACAAGACCTTGATTGAGGCGCCAACAGCCGGAAATGGCGCCACCTGTCGTAGCTGCGCCCATTGCCCGTGGATGGCGATGAATGGCCTCGAGAACCTGCTGTCGGTGATTGAGAACGGTGACCAGGAGGTTCATGTGGACCCGTCGTTGCGGGAGGATGCGTTGAGGCCGCTTCAGCGAATGCTGGATTTCACCGCCGAGATGAATCTGAAGGCCGCCGGCAACGCCTGACGTCAGCTGCGGCGCTGGTTCAGCCGCTCTGACACCTGCGACAATCGTTCGGTCACGATTTGGCGCAATGGCGCTCCGGCGGGGAGTCTTTCCTGGGCCTGCCGCAACTGGCGCTGGGCTGCCTCAAGGTCGCCCATCAGGATATCGTATTCGGCCCTCGCCCGGTGCACCCCAACGATGTTGCGCGCCAACCCTTCGGCTTCCGCCAGCCTCAGCCAGAGATGCTCTTTCTTCGGCAGTTCCCGCGTCAGTCTGTGGAGGTATTCGGCGGCACGTTCGCCGTTACCCGCCGCGGTTTCCAGGTGTGCGAGCATGTCGGTAATCGGGTAGTTGCCGGGGTTCCTTGCAAGGGCTTCGGAAAGCAGGCTGCGAGCTTCGTTGAGCTTGTCCTGCTCAATCAGCGCCTCTGCGAGTGTCACCTGATAGGTGATGCGCCCCGGTGTTCCATCGAGCAGCCTTTCAAGCTCAATAATCGCCTCACTCTGGTTTCCATTTCTCAGCAACGCCACCGCCAGGCCGTAGCGAATGGCATCCGGCTTTTCGGTGTCCGAACGGTTCAGGTAGTCCTTGAACGTTTCCACAGCGATGTCTGCGGACTTTGCGTATCGAACCTGAAGCCGGGATCGAACCAGATGATACTCCTGGGCATCGGCCACATCCCTGCGAGGGTATTGTTCGGCGCGGTTGCGGGTGTCGGATACACGATTCTGCGTCAGCGGGTGGGTGGACAGGTACTCCGGAACCCGGTTTCCCTGCAGGCGGTTCTGTCGCATCATGATCTCGAACATTTCCGGCATCCCTCTCGGGTCCATGCCGGAGCTGGCCAGTATGTCCATGCCAACCCGGTCAGCTTCCTGTTCATGGGCCCGGCTATAAGCCAACATATTCTGTACTGCCAGTGCCTGGGTGCCTGCGATGGCCGCTATGCCGACATCCGACTGGGTAACCGCTGAGAGGATGATGCCGGCGATCATGCCGGCAATGGTCAACGGGGCGCTGGTTTCCTGTTGCTCCAGGCGCCTGGCGAAATGGCGCTGGCTCAGGTGCGCCAGTTCGTGGGCCAGAACCGAGGCAAACTGTTGCTCACTCTCGGCATTCAGGAACAGGCCGCCATTAACGCCGACGACATTGCCGGGGACCGCAAAGGCATTGATGTCGGGGCTGTCGATGATCGCCAGCGTGAGGTCGCTGCTACTCAGAGGTGCCGAGGGTACGAGGCGATAAATGATCGAGTTCAGGTAGTCCTGGACCAGGGCATCGGTGATCTGAGGGGCGGATCGCCGGATGGATGTCATCACTTGACGCCCGATATCCGTTTCCTGGCGCTCAGAGATAAGCCCACCACCGGCGCCACCAATGGACGGGAGTGTGCTATCCGACGATTGTGCCGAGGCCTGGCTGACCGTCAGTGAAAACGCCAGGGCAAAGGCGGATGCCAGGGTGCCTGGCCGTTGAGTTCGGCGGCGGTTTGTTACAGTCATGAATAGGCGATGTCCGTTGTCATGGGGTTCTCTCTGACAGCATTGTGCCACCGAAAGTTCTTTCGGGGTTCGTCTGTTACGATTGAGGTGCAATACAGTACCACTGTGGGCATAATGCCGGCTCCTGTTTTGAACATACGGATGCCTTATCGCCATGGCTGATCGAACACTGGACGCATCGGGCCTGCGCTGTCCGATGCCGCTATTGAAAACCAAGCTCGAACTCAACAGCATGTCTCCCGGCCAGGAACTTGAAGTTATCGCCACAGACGCCGGTTCTGCAAGGGATATTCCTGCGTTCCTCGAACTGTCGAGTCATGAGCTGGTCCGCACATCCGAACAGGGTGGCTGTTTCACCTTTGTGATAAAGTGCGGCGGTTAAGCCCGTAGTAATGACCCTCCGGAGTCGTTGATGATCAGAATTTTACGTGGTCTCGCCCACAAATACTTTTCAGATGAAGAAGCCGTCATTCTTTTCCTGCTGATACTGGCAGGCGTCGTCTTCATCATTTTTTTCGGCTCCATGCTGGCGCCCGCGATTGCGGCGGTTATTGTTGCCTTTATCCTCCAGGGGCTGGTCACCAAGCTTAATCGGCTCGGAATTCCGGAAATCGTATCCATCATAGGCGTGTTCTTTGTCTTCCTGGGGCTGTTGATTGGCGTCCTGTTCGGGCTGTTACCTCTGATCTGGACCCAGGTGACCGGGCTGGCGGGCGAAGCGCCTCGTATTTTCAGAGAGATGCAGTCCTATCTTGAAGTGCTTCCTGAGCAGTATCCAACGCTGATATCCATGGAAGGCATCAACACCATCTACAATCAGGTAACCACCGAAGCCGGCCGCATGACCCAATGGCTGGTGTCCTTTTCACTGGAAAGCATTCCGGATCTGGTGGCGCTGCTGATCTACATGGTGTTGCTGCCGATTCTCGTATTCTTCTTCCTCAAGGACCGCCGGGTGCTACTGGGTGCGATCGCTCGCATGCTGCCATCCCAACGCCCGATGATGGTCCGGATATGGCATGAAGTGAATCTTCAGTGTGCCAACTACGTGCGGGGAAAGGCGGTGGAGATACTGATCGTTGGAGGTATCACCTACGTGGCCTTCAAGGTTCTGGGTATGCCCTATGCGGCCCTGCTGTCACTGATGGTGGGTCTGAGCGTGGTGATTCCCTATATCGGGGCGGCTGTTGTCACCATTCCGGTCGCCATGATCGCCTTGTTCGCCTTCGGGTGGGGCAGCCAGTTTATCTGGGTCATGGTGGTGTACGGTGTGATCCAGGCGCTGGATGGCAACGTTCTGGTTCCCATCCTGTTCTCGGAAGTGAATAATCTGCACCCTGTCGCCATCATCGTGGCTGTGTTGTTCTTTGGTGGCATCTGGGGTTTGTGGGGTGTGTTCTTCGCCATACCGCTGGCGACCATGCTCAAGGCGATCTTCTCGGCATGGCCGGTCAAGTACGGGCAGGCAGAGACGTTGCCAAAGGAGTCTTAAAGACTCCTGACGGCCTCCAGCACTTCGTCAACGTGGCCTGGTACTTTCACGCCTCGCCACTCCCTGCGAAGGACCCCGTCCTTGTCGATCAGGAAGGTGCTGCGGTCAATGCCCATATATTCCTTGCCATAGAGCTTCTTCAGCTTGATGACATCGAACTGTTGGCAGAGGGCTTCGTCCTTGTCGGAAATCAGGTGGAAGGGAAATGCCTGCTTTTCGCGGAAGTTGTCGTGGGCTTTCAGGCCGTCACGTGACACGCCCAAAATAACCGTATCGAGTGCTTCAAACTGGTCGTGCCGATCGCGGAAATCCTGACCTTCAGTGGTGCATCCGGGGGTGTTGTCCTTGGGGTAGAAATAGACCACCACATTCTGGCCTTTCAGGTCCGATAAACGAATGGTTTGATCTCCGGTAGCCGGGGCCTCAAAATCATCAACAGGACGGTTCAGTTCGGGTGCTGACATGACATCTCCTTTAATTCCCTTGTGTCAGTGGGTGCCCAACATTACCATATCGTTTTTATTCGTACGGAGTTTTTATGATTACGGGGAGCCTTGTCGCACTGGTCACGCCCATGCATTCCGATGGCAGCGTTCATTGGGAGCACCTTGATAAGCTGGTGGACTTTCATCTCGACAACGGAACGCACGGTATCGTGGCCGTTGGAACGACGGGTGAATCCGCCACGCTGGACCCGGAAGAGCACATGCGGGTGGTGGGGCATATCATAAAACGCGTCAATGGCCGCATTCCTGTGATTGCCGGTACCGGCGGTAACAGTACTCGTGAAGCCATAGAGCTGACCGAAGAGGCTCACAAGCTGGGTGCCGATGCCTGTCTGCTTGTCGTCCCGTACTACAACAAGCCGACCCAGGAAGGGCTCTACCAGCACTTCAAGACCATTGCCGAGGCTGTCCCGGTCGATCAGATTCTCTACAACGTTCCCGGCCGAACGGCGTGCGACATGCTGAACGAGACCGTTGAGCGCCTGGCAGATATTCCGAACATCATCGGCATCAAGGATGCAACCGGCAATATTCCCCGTGGTGCAGAGCTGGTTGAAGCCGTTAGAGGCCGCCTGGTGGTCTACTCTGGCGACGACGCGACGGCCGCCGGACTGATGCTTGCCGGCGCCAAAGGCAACGTCTCCGTTACCGCCAACGTGGCGCCCAAGGGCATGGCTGCGTTGTGCGAAGCCGCCATCGCCGGAAATGAGGAGGAAACTGAGCGGCTTAACGAGTTGCTCATGCCTCTGAACCGCAAACTTTTCCTCGAGGCCAATCCCATCCCCGTGAAGTGGGCTCTCTATCATATGGGTATGATCGGGGAGGGCATTCGCCTTCCGCTCACCCCTCTGAGTGACAGGTTCCACGGCGAAGTGGAAGACGCACTGAAAGCCTCTGGCGTACTCTGAGTCAGGCTGTACCATCTATCGTAACTGGAGTCGCCTGATGGCGTTTAGGTTCAGGACAGAAATCAAAAAAACCGAAAAATGCATCAGGCCCCTGGCGGGCCTGATGTTTGTTATGGCCCTGTCAGGCTGTAGCTTGATCGAAGACCGCTCAGAGCGCTATGTCAATGCCTCGGAAGGCACGCCTCTGAAACTGCCGGAAACGGCGGATGAAGGCGAGTTTGGTCAGATCATGCCGATACGCGAAGCGACCGCTGCCGACTCGGGCCGTATGTATCGGGGAAGCATACCCAGGCCGCCGGATATGACCTCCGATATCCTTGACGAAAATTATCTGGTTGAGGAACTGGATGGCCAGATATGGCTGCTGGTGAATGATGTTCCAGGTCGCCTTTGGCCTGCAGTCACCTCCTACATGAATGAGAACGGCCTTGGTGTGGCGTACGACAGCCCCCAGCTCGGCCTGATGCAGAGTGAGTTGGTTAACTTCAGCAAGCAGGCGAGGGGATTGCTGGGGCTGCCGGACAACCCCGACGGACCAGAAGCGAAAGTGGTGGTCCAGGCCCGTGTTGCACCCGGTGTACGCCGTAAAACCACGGAAGTGCAATTCCGTTCCTTCGAAGTTGCTGATGACCCGAACGAACTGATGGCTTGGGGCGGTGGGGACACCCGTAGCCGCGAGCAACTCGATACCAGTCGGAAGCTGCTCGAAGACCTGGCCCAGTATTTACGCAACCGGGAAGACAGTAAGTCTTACTCCCGTGCGGCATTGGGCATGGCCAGCGAACCCCTGGTCAAGTTGGTATCGGACGACGAAACGCCCAGGGAAATTGTAATGAGCCTGGATTACGGCCGGGCTTGGGCGGAGGTTCGCCGAGCGGTGGATGACGCGGGCATACCGGTGATCGACCTGAACCGTGAAGACGGGTATTTCTTTGTGGATTTCCGGCCGGAATCCGAGCGCGAGCCGGGATGGTTCAGCTGGTTCTCCGACGCCCCGGAACCGGTACATTCGTTTGATATACGGCTTGAGGAACGCGACGGCGACATTGTCGTTTCCACCGCCATCGCCGAGAGTTACGATGGTGAGAATCGCTCGACCGAGCTGCTTTCAGAACTGTTCGAATATCTTTACTAATGCAAGCAGTGCCTGCACCGAGCGGGCACGTCCGGAGATCTGACATGGAAAAGCGTGAAGAGCTTTACGCGGGCAAGGCCAAATCCGTATACCGTACCGACGACCCCGACCGGTTTGTGATGGTCTTTCGCGACGATACGTCGGCTTTTGACGGCGAGAAGAAAGAGCAGCTCAACCGCAAGGGCATGGTGAACAACCGCTTTAATGCCTTCATCATGGAAAAACTGGAAGCGGCCGGCGTTCCCACGCACTTTGAGGGCCTGCTTTCCGGCACGGAATCGCTGGTCAAGAAGCTGGATATGATTCCGGTTGAATGCGTGGTTCGTAACATCTCCGCTGGCAGTCTGTGCCGCAGGTTGGGTGTCGAGGAAGGGCTGACGCTGAACCCGCCCACCTTTGAACTGTTCCTGAAGAACGACGCCATGCATGATCCCATGGTCAATGAGTCACTGGCGGTCAGTTTTGGCTGGGCGAAAGCAGACGAGCTTGCCAGAATGAAAGAACTGACCTATCAGGTAAATGACGTACTGAAGGCGCTGTTTGAGGAAGCCGGCATGCTGCTGGTGGATTACAAGCTGGAATTTGGTCGTTCGGGTGGCCAGATTGTCCTGGGTGACGAATTCAGCCCTGACGGCTGCCGTATCTGGGACAGGGAAACCCGAAAGAAGATGGATAAGGACCGTTTTCGTCAGGGACTGGGCGATGTGATTGAGACCTACGAAGAGGTTGGTCGTCGTCTCGGCATCCGTTTCGACTGATCAGTCAGGTACAACAACCAGAAAACAGGTGCACTATGCGTAAACTGATTCTTGCCATCGGCGGCTCTTTGGTCATCGCCGCCCCAGTCGCAACCGCTGATGTGGTTGGTGTGGGCGCCAATGTCAGCTACTGGGATTCTGACCTCTCGGGCAAAGCCGGCAAAAACAACGACGTGGTCGACGTCGAAAACGACCTTGACCTGGAAAGCGACACCAATGCCAACCTGAGTGCCTACCTCGAGCACCCGGTGCCGGTATTGCCCAACGTGCGCCTGAATTACACCCGCATTGAACAAAGCGGTAGTGGCGAAGTGTCCACGCAATTTGACCTAGTGTCCGGCGACGTCGATTCGGATTTGGACCTGAGTCAGTTTGACGTCACCCTGTATTACGAAGTGCTCGACAACTGGGCCAATCTGGATCTGGGCGTGACCGCCCGCAATCTGGATGGCGAACTGATTGTCCGTGAGCAGGCCACCAATGGCCAGGTCAGTAAGACTGAGGTCGACGGCGTGATTCCGATGGGTTATCTGGCTGCCCGCTTTGATCTTCCCTTTACCGGTGTTTCCGTCGGTGGCGAGGCCAACCTCATCAGCTTCGACGGCGATTCCATCTATGACTACAACGCTTACGGCCAATACGAACTGTCGTTGTTACAGCTGCGCGCCGGCTATCGTCAGATCAGCATTGATTACGAAGACAGCGATGACCGTCTGGACATCGAACTCGGTGGCCCGTTTGTAAGTGCCGGGCTGACGTTCTGAAGGAACAGGAGAGAACACGTTGAAAATTCTGGTTACGGGCACGGCGGGCTTCATTGGCTCCCATCTGGCGCATCGGCTGCTTGACCGAGGTGATGAAGTAATCGGCGTAGATAACGTCAACGATTACTACGACCCCACTTTGAAGGAAGCGCGGCTTGAGCGCCTGACCTGTAAACCAGGATTCACCGAGGTTCGTAAGGACGTGGCCGACAGGCCCGCCATGGAGGCCCTGTTCCGAGAGCACAAGCCAGAGCGTGTGGTTCACCTGGCGGCCCAGGCGGGCGTGCGGTACTCCCTGGAGAATCCTCATGCCTACATCGATGCCAATTTGGTGGGTTTCACCAACATCCTGGAAGGTTGTCGTCACAATGATGTGAAGCACCTGGTGTACGCCTCCAGCAGCTCCGTCTACGGCGCGAATGAAACCATGCCGTTCTCCATCCACGACAACGTGGACCACCCCCTGAGTCTGTATGCGGCCTCCAAGAAAGCCAACGAGCTGATGGCCCACACCTACAGCCACCTTTACAACATGCCCACCACCGGCCTGCGCTTCTTCACCGTCTATGGCCCATGGGGCCGACCGGATATGGCGCTGTTCATCTTCACCAAGAAGATCCTGGCCGGTGAACCCATTGATGTGTTCAATCATGGGCACCACAGGCGCGACTTCACCTACATTGACGATATTGTGGAAGGCGTTATCCGGACCCTGGACAGTGTCGCCACCCCCAACCCGCAGTGGAGTGGTGAAACGCCAGACCCCGGCACCAGCAAGGCGCCATATCGACTGTATAACATCGGTAGCAACAATCCGGTGGAGTTGTCCCGGTTTATTGAGATCATCGAAGAGCGCGTTGGTAAAAAGGCCGAGAAGAACCTGCTGCCCCTACAACCCGGTGACGTGCCGGCTACCTACGCCAATGTGGATGACCTGATTGAAGATGTGGGCTACAAGCCGTCCACCACGGTGGAGGACGGCATTGCCAATTTCGTGGATTGGTATCGGGACTTTTATCAGGTGTGAGCCCGGCTGAACCGGCGCCTTATCGCGACTAAAAGTCCTGCCAGCATAAGAAACGGTGACAGCGCACCACCTCCGCCGCTGCCACCGCCTGATTCGCTGTCTGAGCTACCGCCACCACTCCCTGTGTCTTGAATGAGTTCTTCTCTGAATTCCACGGCGCCTATATCGCAGATTTCCACTCCGTCGCCATCTCCATCAATCGCGCGTCCGAATCCAAGTTGGTCTATCGAAGAGCATGTCCCAACGCTGCCCGGGGCAAGTGGATCGCCCGAATCGATGGCGGGGCTGCCAGGCTGGGGAGCGTGGGTCAGCATGGGCACCAGGTCGTCACCAATTGAGATCTCGCCACCATTGGCGGCCAAGGTGCCCAGAATCGGGTTAACGGCAGCGCCGCCACCGTTCACGTCGCCGACAATATCTCCCGTGCCAGCCGTGTAGGTGCAGTCCGCATTGTTTCCAATCAGGTTGTAGCCGCTGGAGACGATGTTGCCGCTGCAATCCGGTGACTCACTGGTTGAGGTGTTCCCCGCAATGATCGAATTGGTCATGTCCAGGCCGCCGAGGATGATTCTTACGCCGCCACCGTCGGCAAAGACCGTCGGATCTGCTTGAATGGCATTTTGCGTAATGGTCACGTTAGTCAATACGGCAGAGTCGGTGGCCAAGAGTCCTCCACCTCCGGCATAGTCAATGCCCTCGACCCGATTACCCGATATGGTGCTGTTGCTCATTGACAGGGGGTCTATGGCTGCAATGGCACCACCAGTGGCGGAAGAACCGCCGGAGCTCGTTTTTGTAACACGATTATTTACAAACACACCCCGTGCGATGCCCAGGTTTCCGGCGCGATGATAAATGCCCCCTCCTGACGCTGCACCCGTACCGTTTACAATCACCTGATTGCCCGAAAAGACTGAGCTGCTGACGCCTGTGGTGGCCCCCACATTGGGGTAGATATAAAGACCGCCACCGTGTGCGCTGCCGTTGACGGTCGTGATCAGGTTGTCCTCCACTACAGAGGTGATCAAGCTAAGGGTCCCACCATTGCCTACATAGATGCCTGCACCATAGCCAAACACAGTGTCGGTTTCTGAGGCATCGATTTCGTTGGCTTGAATGCTGACTCTTGTCAGAAATAAATTGCCGAGAGAGTGAATTCCAGCGCCAGAGCCAGACCCGGAGTTCACTTCAATCAAGTTTGAGGAAACGCGGGCGTCTTGCATGGTCAGTCTGCCACTGGACACATAGATGCCCGCACCCAACGTCACGCTGCCGCCGTTGGTTACGGTAAGGTCGAGCAATTGAACGTCAGCGTCATTTCGAATTTCAAAAACACGATCGGTACTGTTGCCGTCGATGACTGTCTCAGAAGAAGCACCATTGCCTTTGATGATTAACGATGCTGAGATGTCCAGGTCTCCGGTTTCTGCGTCGTTCTCGTTAGTGCCAGTGAGAGAAAGAACGATTGGTGAAGAGTTGATTGACTCGGCAAACCGTATAACGTCTGGCAGCGCTGACTCACCAGCTATACAGTCGGCAGAGCCGGTCTGATTATTGTTGTTGGCATTGATAATCGCCTCTCGCAGACTGCACATTCCATCGGCGGCAATGGCGTCGTCCGAGGTGTTAACAGTGAGTGTCGCCGCGAGCGTAAGGCTTGGCGACGTAAGCGCGGTCAAAAAAAGAACGACTCCGATCGGCCCATTGAAAAGCGCGGTAGCTCTATTGCTGAATCCGTCCATGATGGCTCCTCCTGCTGAATTTTTGCAGTGTTAAGGGTTCAGTGACTGCAAAACCCACAATCGAATAGTTTAATTTCTCATCTATTTTAAGGTTGCCTTGAAAGAAGGGATGGGGCAAGCAAAAAGGCGGCACGAAGTTCTCAATATTTCACTTACTGCAATAGTCGCACCGGCTTTATGGCGTTACGCACTTGTTCGTCAACAAGAGAGTTGTGCGGCAGTTTCTGGTGAGGTAATGGATGCGCCGACCCGGAACTGATAGAGCGTTGCAAACGTTTGCTGGATTGTTTGTGGAAGGAAGAGCGGCAGAAACAAAAAAAGCCACTCGGCTTACGCTCTGAGTGGCTTTTTCAGTTGATATTCTTGTTCGCAGGAATGGTAGGACCAGGCAGATTTGAACTGCCGACCTCTGCCATGTCAAGGCAGCGCTCTAACCAACTGAGCTATGGTCCTATGTCCTGCAACGGGGTGGAAATATACTGATTCCGATGGGCGTGGTCAACCTCTTTCAGGCGGTTTTCTGCTTTCTGGCCCAGCCTTTTATGGCCTTGCTGAGCACTCCCCACCGATTGATCAGCAGTGCGAGGAATATCAGGCCGCAACCGGCGAGTTGTGTGGTGGACATGGATTCGCTGAACCAGCCTGCAGCGAACAGTGCGACCCATACCGGCTCCAACACAAGGATTACAACTCCGTGGCTGTGGGTAGCCAGGCTTTGGGCATAGGTCTGCAGCAGGAAGCGGCCTGCCGTGCCTACCACGGCACTGGCAATCACCCAGCCGGCGAGAATGCCGGAGAAGTTCTCGAGAGTCGGTGTCCAGGGTTCCAGCAGCACTGACTCGGTCAAGGTGACGGTGCCTACGGTGAGCAGCGCAATGGTCGTGAGGGGCAGGGCGGGGACGCGGTGTTTTTCCACGGACTCTCCCCGGTGGTTGATCACCGTGCGCTGGTTGGCCGCGCGGGTGTTAAGGGTGAAATACAGCGCAAAGATAAACGCAGCCACCACGAAGAAAACCTGACCGATTTCTGGCCGGAATCCATTTTTGAGCGACAGCAGCGCGAGCCCGCCCACCGCGACCGGAATTGCAAACCAGGTGCTCAAAGGCT
Source organism: Marinobacter sp. Hex_13 (assembly GCF_001566815.1). Taxonomy (NCBI): domain Bacteria; kingdom Pseudomonadati; phylum Pseudomonadota; class Gammaproteobacteria; order Pseudomonadales; family Marinobacteraceae; genus Marinobacter; species Marinobacter sp. Hex_13. Next base: position 47,410 of record NZ_LSMM01000022.1, on the reverse strand, counting down.
GTGCCTCCTGGAAGATCACCCGGGCAATCACTGGCACGATGACCACGCCAAGGCTGGTCAGGAAGGCGCCTTCACCTATGTGGGTGACGTGAAACAGCCCCATCACCCAGAAGCTCATGGCCACTCCGAACACCAGCCCCACGCCAGCACTGCGCTTGAATTGGTCCAGGCTTAGCCGTTTCAGCGAAGGCCAGGCTATGACCGCCAGTACCGAACCGGCCAACAGGAACCGAAGGGCCATGAACATCAGCGGCGGCATCAGTAATACGGCTTCCTTGGAAAATATCCAGCTAATGGCTGCCATCAGGGTGACAACCACCAGTAACAGGTCGGATTTATGAGTGTTCGAGAGGGGCATTCAAGACCGCCATAGAGTGGATAGGCTTTAGAGCGACAGCGGCGGAGTTTATCACGGGCAGGTAAGAATGGCTCTTCCATGAGCCGGTTGGTGCTCCTTCAGACGGTTGGGTCCATCTTGGTATTTTTAGTTGTTGAGTGTGTTGTAGACCAGTGTCGACATATCGGTCTGGTCCGAACCGGGTACTTCAACATATCGGTCACCGGAACCCCACCACTGCCACCAGGCGCGCTTGTTGTAGGTGCGGCTGGCGAAATCGACACGCAGCCCATTGAGGGTTGTGTCATTCACTACGGGGACGGAAATATTGCCGGTTTCCGAGCCCAGAACGCCGCTGTGGGAAGCACCCTCGTTCATCAGGATCGGAAAGTGATTGTAGTACAGGTCCGACGGCCCGTTCTGGCTGGACACCTTGCCCGCCAGGCTCAGGTTCGAGCTACAGGAGTCGATACCGTTGCTGGTGGTGGCGCCACAGGCCGAGTGGGTTGGTACCACGCCATCATCGGTGCCGGCAATGAACGGCTTGGTGATGCCGCCGTAGGAGGAGCCGCCGGCCACAAACCGCAGGCGCGGAATATTATTGGGACTGACGGCGAGGTTGCGTGCCGTGTTGGTTTGCAGGTCATTGACCACGCCAAGGCTGCCTGGCTCAGGGGTGATGCCGGTGAAGGCACGTACCGCCTGTTTGAGTGGCCAGTTGTACCAGCTGTCGTTGTAGGCAACGTTCAGGGCCAGATCGGCCAGCTCCGTACCGCCGCCGGCACCGGAGTAGTCGATCGCAGCGAGTATTTTCAGCGGCTGCAGTCCGTCGGCCTGAAGCCAGCGTGCCTGGTTTTCCAGAAGATATCGGGTAACCAGGTCACCGGTGGAATGGGAAACCACAATGCAGAAATCGTTGCATAGCCCCTGCTGGCTGATGTCACGTAGCTGCTGATAGGCCTGCTGGGCGATGTTGCCCTCCACACGGCCATCGCTGCCCCAATCTACACGGGCGTCGGAACGGGACAGCCAGAAGGTACGCCAGTAGTCCTCGCCAGCACTTTTTACCTCATTAAGGTTGGCAGGTGGATTGGCCAGGTCTTCCTGCTGGAAGCCGTGAACCAGGATCACGTTGTGGCCCGCAAGCTGGGCGTGGGCGGTGCCGGCGAACAAGCCGCCGGCGATGGCCACCGCAAGGGCGGTCTTACAGGCACTTCTCTTTCTTGTTTTCATAAAGGCTCCGTCTTTGTTTTATTGTTGTATCAGAACTTGTCTGCCAGCCTTTGCAGCAGCGCAGCACGTTGCTCTGATTCGGGGTCACCTGCCGGGCTGTCGGTCAATCCGTCCAGGTCCGGTGGCGAAAACGAGTAGCCATCATCAGGGCCATAGCCATAGTCGGTGCGGTCTCCGGGCGAGGCCGGCAGGCGACGGATCTGCAGGTTGCGCAGTTCCAGGTTACCGCTAATCTCACGATGGGCGAGCACCGAGCCATGGGCTTTGAGCTCCAGGGTGTCGGTGGTTCCGTCGAGTCGCTTCTCCGCCTGCAGCTGCGCGAGTGCGCGGCCGTTGTGGTAGAGCTGGGCAGAGAGGGCATAGAAGCCGGGGTCTTTGGCGTCGAAATGAACCGGTATTATCAGGTCGTTGTTGGTCACCTTTGGGTCGCCCAGGCCGTCAAACTCTCCCAGGACGGGCTCAATGGTCAGGGTTGAAACGTGGCGTACGGGTTTGCCATCAATGGTTGCCTCAACGATCAACCGATATTCGCCAGGCTCTGCGTCGGCCTCAATGATGCCTTCATAGTAGGGGGCACCGGCCTCGTTCTGGAGTGTAGTACTGGCAATCGCCTGGCGAGACTCGGGGGACTCCAGGGTCGCGTCCAGGCTTGGCCCTACCACCTGGGAGCCAGTAATGCTCGCTGCCACAAGAATGGCTTCTTCCTGTACGAAGCGGTATTTCTCAAGTGTGACGGTAAATTGTCCGCCCCCGTCCAGCGGCAGCTCCACAGGGTCGAAACGGTTGCCGGCGTAGGCCTTGGCCTGGTCGTCAGAGATTGGAATGGAGTAGGTCGGGTAGCGGATGTTCTGGCTGTATTGGGCTGCAGCACTGGCCAACATGAAGCCGATCGCATTCTCAGAGGGTTCCTGCTTTTCCGTGGTCGGCGATTCGGCCGGCCCGGGCTTGGAGCGGGTGGTGTCTGTTCCGGAAGGGGGCGGGCTCCTGCCTTCGCTCTCACCGGTTATCCAGGAGAACCGGACTGTATTGTCGGTCGACAGTAGATATCCCAGGCCGACGGCACCGGACACAACGAACGTTAGGGCCAAGAGCAACCGCAGTGGCATCTTTGGATCCTTGTTGGAGGCATTCTATGGCGCGAACGCCATTATTTTTGTTGTTGTATTAACATAACGGGCCAAACTGACTTCGCGCAAAAAAATGGCCCGAATGTGTAACAGAATGTGTCCAGGGTGTGATGTTGTTCACACTACCTCATAACCAGTCGGACTCTTTCACAGCTTCGAGGCCGAACCTGAGGCGAACGTCATCACCCACCAGATCCTGATCAATGCCGTAGGTCATACCCCAATTGCTGCGCTTGATGGTGGTCTCGGCGGTGATGCCGAGGGTGTAGTCCTCGTGCCCGATGGGGTAGTCGGCAGATTTGTTAAGGGTTACATCAACATCCACCGGGCGGGTTTTGCCCAGAAGGGTCAGGTCACCGGTCACAATGCCGGTGTTTTCGCCGGTGGTTTCGAAACTGGTGATCTCAAAGGTGATGTCCGGGAACTTTCCACTGTTGAGAAAATCCTCGTTGCGCAGGTGGCCATCCCGTTTATCGTGATTGGTGAAGACGCTTTTGCTTTTGAACGTCAGTGTGCCGGAGGTGAGCTGTTGAGTCTCCTCGTCGTAGCCGAACTTTCCTTCCACATCCCGGAACATGCCCATTACCGGGGCATAGCCGATGTGGTTCACCTCAAACGACATCGAGAAGTGTTCATCGTCGATAATGTAGGTTTCCGGCTCCGCCATGGCAACGGGGGCGGACAATGCCAGTGAGGCGGTCAGTACAGCGGTGGATAGGAACGTTTTCATGTCTTTCTCCCTGTTTGATAAAGCCAGCGCAGGTCTGTAAAAAATGAATAACAGAGCAGTACCAGCGCGATAGCGAGTGTGGAGGTTGCGAAACCGGTTGGCGTAATGGGCAGTATGGCAACCATAAGGGTGACTATTTGCCATACGCAGACAGTTTTGCGTCGAAAGCTGTCGGGTAGTGGTCTGTCCATGAAGCGAAACCAGTGGCCAGCGATCACAAAGGCGTAACGCATCAGCCCCAACGCGAGAACCCATGGGCCGGCTTTGCCCTGGGCCAGGACCGCAACACACAGCCCGAGAATGAACAGCGCATCCAGTTCCATGTCGAATCGGGCACCGAACGCCGTTGTTGAACGGGTGGCCCTTGCTACTGCGCCATCCACGCCGTCAAGAATCAACGCCAGTAAACACAATGACCCGAACAACCACAGCCAGTTCCCTAACCCGGAAGTGAACGGCGCCAGGCTGATGAGGAGTATGACGAGGGAGGCGCGTACCAGGGTTGCCCGATTGGCCCAACCGAAGTCCTGTTCCGCGGGCCAGAAGCGAATAACAGGCACCGCAATTGCCAGGCAAAGCAACACGGCGAGCGCGTAAAAGCTGGCAGGGGGGTGGAATCCGATGCCAGCGGCGGTCACCATGAGCACCGTCAGTCCGCCGGACCAGGCAAGATCGGCAGCCAGGGGCAGGCGGAACGTGTGAGTGTGGGAATCCATCATCAAACCCCAGCGTATGATTGAGCGTGCATCCGGTCGTAACAGGGCCTTACTGAAAATATGGATGCGCCTGTATGCACTATAGCTGGCAAGGCCGCGTGTACTATAGCCTGCGTATACTATAGTGAGTTACGTGCGCTGTAAGGAAACAGACGATATGACAAACGCATTTTGGGTGACCGGGCCCGGGGAAGGGGCCATTCTCCCAGCAACCTACGATCATTGTTCGGCGACCGACGCTGACAGTCCAGCGGTGTCTGTGCGAGCGCTATACTCGGGCGTCAGTCGTGGAACCGAGTCATTGGTTTTCAACAACCGTGTGCCACCGTCGGAATACGATTCGATGCGTGCCCCGTGCCAGGAAGGCGATTTTCCCTTCCCGGTCAAATATGGTTATGCCAGCGTAGGCCGTGTTGTTTCGGGCCCCGAGGCCCTGACTGGCCAGTCGGTTTTCTGCCTGTTTCCTCATCAGGAGCACTACCAGGTTCCTGCATCCGCCGTGGTACCTCTTCCATCCGGTCTTCCGGAATCCAGGGCAGTGCTGGCCGCCAACATGGAAACCGCGGTTAACGGCCTGTGGGATGCTTCACCACGAGTGGGAGAGCGGGTCGCAGTGGTTGGCCTTGGCGTCGTTGGTCTGCTGGTTGCGTGGCTTGCCAGCCGCATACCAGGTACCCGGGTTACCGCCGTGGACACCAATCCACAGCGTAAAACGGTTGCGCACACCCTGGGGCTGGATTTCCAGACCCAATGCCGACAGGACGATCATGACTTGGTCATCCACGCCAGCGGCCACCCAACGGGTCTTGAAACCGCTCTTGCGCTGGCGGGACAGGAAGCGCGAATTATTGAGATGAGCTGGTACGGCGAGCAGCCAGTGCCGGTATCCCTGGGCCGGGCATTCCATTCCCGTCGGCTGACGATACGGTCTAGCCAGGTTGGTAACCTGCATCCTGAGCAGCGGCCACGCTGGCGCCATCGGGATCGAATGGTGCTGGCCCTGGAGCTGTTGCGGGATGATGTCCTGGACTGCCTGATCAGCGGCGAAACCACCTTCGAATCGCTGCCGGAGGTTATGCCGGCACTTGCTGGAAACAGAGCTGGCGGAACGGCCTCCGACACTCTCTGCCACCGTATCGTATACCCCGACAATTGACTCCCATCATCCGTATCGAGGACCCAAAACCCATGTTCAGCCTTACCGTCAGAGACCACATGATGATCGCCCACAGCTTTAAGGGTGACATTTTCGGCCCCGCCCAGGGCCTGCATGGCGCCACCTACGTGGTTGATGTCTCCTTCGAGCGGGAAGCCCTCGACAACGACGATCTGATCGTCGATATCGGGCTGGCGTCCGAGGTGTTGTCGTCGGTGATTGCCGAGTTCAACATGAAGAACCTGGACGATATCGAGGAATTTGCCAATCGCAATACCACCACCGAATTCATGGCGATGACGGTGTTCGACCGACTGGCCGCGGCGATCCGCCAGGGCCGGCTGGGTGAAACCGGCAAAGGCCTGTGTTCGATGAAGGTCACCCTTGGCGAATCCCATATTGCCTGGGCCAGCTACCATGGCGAACTCTGAGCCATTAACGTCGGTGTTGTTCGTTGTCCCGGGGGATCCTGAACAGAAAACCGGAGGCTACCGGTACGTTCAGCGTGTTGTCGCAGGGCTCAGGGATAACGGCGTGGATGCCTTTGTTTCCGGGCTCTGTGGCAGCTTCCCGGTGCCAGACCGGATGGCGGAAGCATCCATGAACAGGTTGCTTGCCGCCCTTGCGGATGATTCGGTGGTGGTACTTGATGGCCTGGCCATGGGCGGGCTTCCGGACGTGATCGCCAACCATGCATCCCGTTTGCGGGTTGTGTCGCTGGTCCACCACGCCCTGGCGGATGAAACGGGGCTGACGCAAGAGTTGCAGGATTGGCTTTTCCGGGTAGAGCGTCGGGCGCTGTCAAAGGTGGCCGGGGTAATCACGACCAGTGCCCACACCGCGCACCGACTGAAAGGCTACAGCGTACCGGCCACGGCCATCCGCGTGGTTGAGCCGGGCGCCGACACCATTGCCGGTATTGGCGCTGAATCCCAGCCATCAAGAGCCCAGGGCCCCACGATTCATCTGCTCTGTGTTGCCCATCTGTCGCCGCGCAAGGCACAGCACCATCTGGTTGAAGCGTTAAGTGATCTCCGGGACTGTTCATGGCACTGCACCCTGGCAGGTTCGTTGGATCGCGACGAGCGCTATGCCCATGAGCTTCGCGGCATCATTGCGAACCTGGGGCTTGAACATCGGATCAGTCTTTTGGGGGAGCTGGACGACGTTGAGCTTGCCGGCGCCTATCGTAACGCGGATGTTTTTGTGCTGCCGTCCGTTTACGAAGGGTATGGAATGGTGATTGATGAGGCGATTGCCGCGGGGTTGCCGGTGATCACCACGGATGGGGGTGCCCTTTCCACCACAGGCCTGCGGCCTGGCGTCCGGCAGTATCCAGCCGGCGATGTCGCAGGGTTGCGGGCGTGCCTGGAAGCTTGGCTGACAAACCCCGGCGCGCTTGGCGAGGCGGCTACCCAGGCACAGCAGGCGGCGCGCTCCCTGAGAAGCTGGCAGAGTACCGCCATTGACTTCCAGCGGGCACTGGAAGACCTGCTGCCGCCACCGGACCCTACCACCTTCGACAGCGACTGGCTGGCACTGCGTGAGCCGGCAGACCACCTTGCTCGTAACAAGAGGCTGCTCTCGGAGGTGCTGGTTTGGGCGGAACAGGACTATTGTCACCCGGGCGTTCTGAGCGGTCATCACGCACCACCACTGCTGGTGGTGGATCTGGGTACCGGCACTGGCTCCAACGCCCGTTACCTTGTGCCGGCCATGACGGTACCCCAGCGCTGGGTGCTACTGGACCAGGACGAACACCTGCTTGCCCTTGCCGGAGAGAGACTGCAACACCTTGATGTCCCGCTGGAAACCCATGCCTGTCACTTGAACGCCAAGCGGCTTGCCGGGCAGATTCCGGATGGCACCCGGTTGATCACAGCTTCGGCCCTGATAGACCTGATGTCGGAAGACTGGCTAGAGGCATTGGCGGTAGCCGCCACCAGACACAATGCCGGCGTGTTTATCGTTCTGAGTTACGCGGGGAATGTCGAGCTGTCGCCGGCAGACCAGGACGACGACTGGATACGCGAGACCGTCAACGAGCACCAGCACAACGATAAGGGGGCTGGTGCCGCGCTGGGGCCATCGGCGACGAATTACCTCAAGCAACAGCTCGAATTGCGTGACTACCAGGTGTCTGTTGCACCAAGCCCGTGGCGCCTGACGCCTGCTCAAAGCGCACTTCAGCGCGCCTTGCTTGAGGGCTGGCGGGACGCGGTGATGCAGCAGTCGCCGTGCGAACGTCAGCGGGCCGAGCGCTGGTTTGGCCTGCGTCTGAAGCAGGCTGATGAGCAGAGCCTGTCGATCCGCGTGGAACATGAGGACTTGTTTGCCCGGCCAGCCAGAGAAGGTGTTGCCTGACGTGCGACGCCTGTCCCGAACCCGTTACCTGCGCTGGGGTTTCACCCTACTGTTGCTATTGGCCACTGGCTACTTCCTGGATCTGGCGGTGCTCTGGCGGGAACTGGCGCAGTTCTCATTACTGGCGTTATTGGCAGCCATGGTGGTGTCCGTTGCACAGGTGGTGCTTTCAGCCTGGCGCTGGCGTTACACCGCACGGCGACTTGGTCTGGTCTTGCCCATGGTTGTTGCGGTGCGGGAGTACTACCTTGCCACTTTTCTCAATCAGGTGCTTCCTGGCGGGGTGATGGGCGATGTTAATCGGGCCTGGCGTCACAGTCTCGACTCCGGTGAGCGCCTTGCGTCCGCTCACGCCGTCATGATTGAGAGAATGTCCGGGCAACTGGTGATGATAGCTGTGGCGCTGAGCCTGGGTGTTTGGCTTGTCTGGTACCGATACGGAATGCTCGAAGCCCTCTCGGAATATGGCGAACGGGCGCTGCTGTTGCTGGCAGGCCTGACGGCCACAGTGGTATTGGTTACAAGTATTTGGCAGCGCGCGAAAGACTATGTCCATACGCTGCGGCGGGACTTGCGCAAAGCCTTGTTGGAGTGGCCGGCCGTGGGTGTCCAGTTGGTGTCTTCCGCCGGTGTGGTGGCCAGTTACCTGGCCGTGTTCTCATTGCTGGCTCTGGGCGCGGGTTATTGGAGTGACCCGCACATGGCTTTGGTTCTGACGTCTCTTTGCAGCCTTCTGCTGCTGGTCATGGCCATTCCGGTCACTGTTGCAGGCTGGGGGGTGCGCGAGGGTGCTGCGGCATTGCTCTGGCCCATGGCTGGGATGCCGGCAGAGCAGGGCGTTGCACTCAGTGTCGGCTATGGGTTGGCGGTTCTGTTGTCGAGCCTTCCGGGCGTGCTGTTCGTGTTCACTCGTCGACAGTCGAACGAGTGAAATCCAGGTCAAACAGCATGTCACTGCCCAGGTCCACCATCTGGGCCTTCGGGCGCAGGGCGCTGTCGAGTTTCTTGATCTCCGGCAGTGAAAATGCCGGGCGCCCACTGCCGATGATCATGGGGGCGACCATGACATGCAGCCGGTCGAGCAGGTCCGCATTCAGGAATTCAGACACGGTAAGCCCACCGCCTTCCACAAAAATCTTGCGAAGGCCAAAGTCCGCGAGAACCGCGAGTATATGGGCAGGGTCCGTGGTGTCATTCTGCCCGAGGCAGGGCACATCTGTTACGCCGTGGCGGGGCGTCAGCTTGTCGCCGGCGTGGTAGTCCCCTGCGACGAGGCGGAGCGTAGGGGATGCTTCGTCGCTGAACAGGTGATGGCTGTCCGGAACCCGATGGTTGCGATCAATCACCACCCGGACCGGATTAATGCCGGACGTCTTGCGGACTGTCAGCCTGGGATTGTCGGTGGATGCGGTTCCGGCGCCGACAATGACCGCTTCCGACACAGCCCGCAAGCGGTGCAGGTGGGTAATGCCATCCTCGCCATTGATGAACTTGGAAGCGCCGGTCACCGTGGCGATACGTCCGTCCAGACTCTGCCCCATCTGGCCGACAACTCGCGAGCGCGAGCCTTGAGCAACCGGGCAGCACAGAGGCAGGAAAACTGACAGCAGGTTGCGTGCGTCGAGCTCTGCTGGCAGTCGAAGTTCCCATTCGCCGTTCTGGCCTATATCCAGTGCTGGCTTGTCACTGCCCGGCAATGAGAGTGTCACATTGCTGCGGTTCACTGCGTCCAGTACCAACTCCCATGCGGTGTTCTTATCCAGTGCTTTTGCCGCCATACCAAGTTATTTCCGTTGCTTATGGATTCATTATAGGTAGATTGTGTGTAAAGCTATATGTACGTTACATTTCCGGTTTGATTCACCGAAAGTGCCATCAGGCCACAAGACTAACCACGGCAGAGAACACTCCTATGCGGTACCTGCAAACCTTTAACCGCCGCCTGCGGCAGATTCGGGAAGCCGGGCAGTTGTCGTGCGGGGACGTGGCAGAAATGTGCGGAGTGGACGAGGCGCGGGTGGTGAGTTGGGAATCGACTGATGCGAGGCAGCGGGCATGGCCGGGTGTCACCGAGTTACTGGATTTTTGCCTGAAGACGGAAACCCCACTGGAAGACCTGCTGGATCTGGACGACGCCGGGGACACCGGCCAGTTGGAGTTGCCAGGCCTGGCGTTCAGCCAGGGCGATGACCTGTCAACGGCCCTGAAAGAACTGGAGCGTGAAATCAGCCGGATTCAACTTTCAGAGGAGGAAATGGAACTGCTGCGCCGGTTCCGGAAAACCTCCGGCGAAAACCGGCGCATGATCCTGCAAATCCTCGGCAAATAGGCGCCTATTTACCTTTCTTGTAGATGTTTTCGTAAACGTAGTTGGTTGCTTCCACAAACCCGTCAATACTGCCGCAATCAAACCGGCGGCCCTTGAATTTATACGCCAGCACACAGCCGTTCTTCGCCTGTTCCAGCAGCGCATCCGTTATCTGAACTTCACCGTTCTTGCCGGGCGCCGTGCGCTCGATGATGTCAAAAATATCGGGCGTGAGGATATAGCGACCGATAATCGCAAGGTTGCTGGGGGCGTTCTCCGGCGATGGTTTTTCGACCATGTCGGTGATGCGATAGAGGCCGTCTTTCATCGACTCGCCCGCTATGACGCCATATTTGTGGGTCTCGTCTTCCGGTACTTCCTCAATGGCAACGATGGAGCAGCGGAACTGGTTGTAAAGTTTAACCATCTGGGCGAGTACGCCTTCTTCGGCGCCGTCAGCCACGCAGAAGTCGTCCGCCAGTACAACCGCGAATGGGTTGTCGCCAACAAGGTTGCGACCGGTGAGAATGGCGTGACCGAGACCTTTCATTTCGTTCTGGCGGGTAAAGGCGAACGAGTTATTGTCGATCAGCTCCCGGATGGAGGTAAGCAGGTCTTCCTTGCCCGAGCCGGCAATCTGGTGCTCAAGCTCATAGCTGATGTCGAAGTGATCCTCGATGGCCCTTTTACCACGACCGGTAACGAAACCGAACTCGTGAACCCCCGCTTCTGCAGCTTCCTCCACACCGTATTGAACAAGGGGCTTGTTCACAATGGGCAGGATTTCCTTGGGCATGGCTTTGGTGGCTGGCAGGAAGCGGGTGCCGTAGCCGGCAACAGGGAAGAGACACTTCTTGATCATAACGTTCGTCCTTATTTCGTTTCGGTCACGGCCTGTTTGAAGTCAGTCGTCCGTGTAGGCTGACTCACGAATTGTGCCAAGTGTAACCAAGTTAGTGACCCAAATGGAGGCCTCGGTAGCGAAATGTAGAATTTGGTAATAAGTGGCACCAGTTCTCAATACCTCCGGCCTGTTGAAATCTATAGAAAAAACTTTCAGAGGTCTTTGTAATCATCTGTTTTATATGAAGATTAACTTTGTAAATTTTGGCAACCAGTGATGGATTTAAGGGCGTTAATGCAATACATTCCGCAGTGACGATTTTTTAAGAATAACCGGTATTCGCAGCGACAGGCGGCCGGCGCTCACTGGCAGGATCAGAAACATTGAGACATTCCCTGTTGTTCGCACTGATTTGGTGCGTTCTCAGCCAACCTTTGTACGCGGAATCATCGGGTTCCTGGTTGCGTAATGGCTGGAAACCCTACGCCGATAATTTTGAGGGCACCGTGAATGCGTTCCGCGACGAGCGTGAACACTGGCTAAGATCCCGATTGAAGTTTTCCGGCAAAACCTCCCTGAACAGCGACGGAATGGACGGGGACATCGGTGTGTCTGCTGACAGCCTGGTCGGTAGCAGCGATGCAATCGGGTTTCATTATCGCGATGCCCGGTCCCACAAGAACCGCTCGGACGTCAACGCCACCTCGTTTCGCTACCGCTTTCCGGCCGGCGCCAACCAAGTAACCGTGGAAACCGGAAGTTCTTACTACAGCCACGCCGTTACCAGTGGTGACAGGCGCTACAATGCCAGTGGCGAATCCAGTGTTGTGGGTGTCGGGGCCAGTCGGCCGCTGTTTTCACGGTTTGGTCTGGCGTTTGATGGTGTTGCCCACCATACCGGTCGAGACAGTCGCGCTATGGAGAAGGGGAGCCTGGTATCGGAGAGCCGCTACGAGTTGTCCTCAGTCGGTCTCAAGGCGCAGGGCGGTCATGAGCTTTGGGATGGTTTGCAGGCCAGCACCGGTCTTCTGGCGGTGAGCGGTCGCGAGTACAGTTCGACCGATTATCGGTTGCAGGACGATGTTGGTCGCGAAGACGCCTTCTATAAAGTGGCGATGTCCGCTTCGCTGGAACAGGAGCTCTATCGGTGGCGCTGGCGGATTCACGGACGCTACCAGTTCGCTGATGAAGATCTTCCGGTGTCGGAGTATCTGACCGTCGCAGGCCCCTCCATGATCGCCGGTTTTAACGGGCAATCCGTATCGGTTGTTCGGGGTGGCTGGTTGCGCCTGGATACCGCCAGCCCCTCCTGGCAGATGCCGTTTATGGACGGTGTGCTTTCCAGCGTGAATTTTGCGGTGTTGCACGGCTGGGTTCCATACTCTGAGACCCAGTCCGACCGCCACGGCCGGGCCTCTGCTGGCCAGGTGTCGTTGAAGTTCGAGGGCCGGGCTTTCACAGCGAATGTCAGCGTCGGCCGTATGATTCGTGCTTCCACGATGGCCATGACGATGCCCGAACGCCCGGACGTTCGGTTTTCCCTCACCATGGGTATCTGATTGCTTACTAACGACGTTCTAGCTCCCTCCTGAAGCCTCTCGGGCCCCCTGCGGCCAACCTGCCTTACGAAGATGTCACTTGAGACGGCGCCGGTCGCAAGTGCTACATTAAAAAGTCGATGGACATTTTCGAGGTAGGAGCTACATGCATTCAGGGAAACGATGGCTGATCGGCCTGATATTGCCGGGGCTGCTCTACGCCCATGCGGCGGGGGCGCTTGAGTTCAGGGAAATAGTGGACAAGGCCAAAGCAAGGGCTGAAGGTGAGTATCAGCCACCACCTTCGGTGCCCGGCTTTCTCAGGAACCTGAGCTACCGAGCCTACCAATCCATCCGCTTCAATCCACAAGCCAGCCTTTGGCGGGAAGGGCGCTCCCGTTTCCAGGTGATGATGGTGCCACCGGGGAGCTATTACACCCACACCGTCAAGTTGAATGAAGTGGATGCCGACGGTGTAAAACCCATCCCGTTTGATAAATCCGAGTTCAGCTTCCCGGACCCGGAACTCGCCAAAAGGGTTCCCGCGGACCTGGGCTATGCGGGCTTCAAACTCACGTACCCGATGGGCCGTGGCGACGAACAGAATCAATTTCTGGTCTTCGCCGGCGCAAGCTACTTCCGGGGCGTGGGTGCCGACAATCACTTTGGCCTGTCGGCGCGGGGTATAGCGATAGACACCGGACTGCCCTCCGGAGAGGAGGTGCCATCGTTTGTTGAATTCTGGCTTGAGCGGCCGGGAGGTGGCAGTGAACGTATGCGGGTTTACGGCCTGTTGGACGGCCCTAGCGTCGCCGGTGCCTACCGTTTCGATATCCAGCCTGGCAAAACCACACGTATCGATGTCACTGCTGAGTTGTTCTACCGCAACCCGGTGGATCAACCGGGCCTGGCGCCACTGACGTCGATGTTCTACTACGGCGAAAATACTGCCAGGCCCCGGGGTGAATGGCGGCCCCAGGTGCACGACTCAAGCGGACTGCTGATTCATGACCAGGGCGCGGGCGAATGGTTGTGGCGCCCTCTGACGAACCCATCGCGCCTCCGGCTCAGCTACCTTCAGGTTGATCGCCTGGCTGGCTTCGGTTTGATGCAGCGGGATACCCAGTTTGACCAGTTTGAGGATGCCGAGGCTCGATATGACAAACGGCCCAGTGCGTGGGTTGCGCCAAGGCAGGGATGGTCGAACGGCGAGGTCGTGCTGGTTGAAATCCCCACCAACGCGGAAACCAACGACAACATTGTTGCCTTCTGGAAACCGAAGGAGCCAGTAAAGCAGGGTGACCATCGGGCGTTTGCCTACAGCCTTCGTTTTGGCGACAAGGACGTATCCGGGCAGGACACCGGGCGTGCGCTGCAAACGTTTGTTGGAGATGGCAATCGTCCCGGAGGCGGCACGGAAGAGGGGGCCTACCGAATCATTGTTGATTTTGCAGGAGGGCCGCTGGACGATCTCAAGCCTAATGCAGCCATCGTCAGCAAGGTCAGTGAGGGCAGCGGAAACAGCGATGCCGTTGAGATCATAGAGCATTTCGTTGAGTACGTTGAGGCGGATGGCACCTGGCGACTGTCGATGCTGGTGCGCCCCGTCGGTGAAAAGGCTCCGGTGCTCCGAGGACAACTCCTGCTTGATAATGAGCCACTGACCGAGACCTGGACCTATTCCATCGGCCCCGATTCCGGGCTTGGTCAGAAACAGTAGAGCGGAGATTTGTTCATGCCGGAAACCTTATGCCAGCAGGCGATCGAGAGGGTCATGACCTATCTGCGCGACGATGGCGTGGAACTGGACGCCGAAACCTGTCGACAGGTGTTGCGTTTGGTTGACGGTGCCATGACAGAAGGTGATGGGCCAGACTTGCCCGCCCGGTGTATTGAGCTCGTGCCGGACTACTTCAACCTGCCGGGAATGGACATCCCGGCGCCCATTCCACCCCTCATGCGCGGCCACCTGGGGTACTACCCCCATGACTGAGGTCGTTAATGCAGCCCCAATCGAGCGTTCGGGAACCTGGCGACGTACCGCCACAGTGCGTCGTTTTTTCCTGACACTGTTTGTGGTTGGGCAAACCGTTGTTGCCAGTTACTTCCTGCTCTGGATTCTGCCGTATCACGGCGGCACATGGGTGGAGCTCGGCCTGCTTGCGCTTTTCATCCTCCTTTATATGTGGATTGCAGTGGGGTTCTGGACGGCCGTGTTTGGCTTTGTGCTCAGGCTGGTAGGGGGCGATCGCCACAGTCTTCTCAAGCGCCATCCGGAGTCGGAACTGGAAAACACGGCGTTGGCCAAAACCGCCATCGTTATGCCGATCTACCATGAGCCGGTGCAATGGACACTCAGTGGGTTGAAGGCTGTCTATCAGGATATTGAGCGGACCGGGCACCTGGACCGCTTTGAGTTTCATATCATCTCCGACAGCAGGGACCCGAACGTCTGGCTACAGGAACAGGCCGAGTGGCATCGGTTATGCGAAGAGTTGGGGGCCGAGGGGCGGCTGTTCTATCGTCGACGGCGCGTCAATCTCAATTTCAAAAGCGGCAACGTTGCGGACTTTTTGCGGCGTTGGGGCCGTCGTTACCGCTATATGGTTGTTCTGGATGCCGACAGCCTGCTGAGCGCGGGAACCATCGTGAAAATGGTGCAGCTGATGGAGCGGGAACCCAACGTGGGTATCCTGCAGACCGCACCTACCATTATCAACGGTGAGTCTCTCTTTGCCAGGGTACAGCAGTTCGCGAATCGCCTTTACTCATCGTTGTTTGCCACCGGTCTGGCAGCCATACAGATGGGAGACGCTGCTTTCTGGGGCCACAACGCCATTCTGCGTGTCGAGCCATTCATGGCGCACTGCGGTCTTCGCAAACTACGGGGCTTCGGGCTTTTTCGCGGGCCCATCATGAGTCACGATTTTGTGGAAGCGGCCTACATGGGGCGCGCTGGTTATGAGGTGTGGCTTGAGCCTGAGCTTGGCAACAGTTTTGAAGAATCACCGCCCACCATTTCGGATGAGCTCTCCCGGGACAATCGCTGGTCCAGGGGCAACCTCCAGCATCTTTGGATCCTGCTGTTCGGGCGGAAGTTGCGCCTGGCCCACCGGATGGCGCTGCTGAACGGCATCATGGCGTACCTTGCGTCGCCGCTCTGGTTGGCGTTTCTGATTCTGACGACCGTTGAAGCCGTGCAAATGACCGTCGCCAGCATCAATTACTTCCCAGAAGGGCACCAGGGGCTATTCCCCCTATGGCCGGAATGGCGGCCGGAATGGGCTATCGGGCTTGCGTTGAGCACTCTATCGCTGCTGTTCCTGCCAAAGTTTCTTGCCATCTTTGATGCTGTAATCCACGGCCTTGTGCGGGGCTTCGGAGGTGTCTGGCGGCTATTTCTGAGTGTGATGCTGGAAATCGTTGTGTCCGTGCTGCTGGCTCCGGTCAGGATGATGGCCCACAGCCGATATGTTCTTGGCGCTCTTCTCAACGTCTCTTTGTCCTGGGCAGGGCAGAACCGTACCGAAGAAACGACATGGCGGGACGCTTTTCTGACCCAGTTTCCCGGCATGCTCGTGGGCGCTGGCTGGTCCGCCTTCGCCTGGAGCCTGGACCCCATGTTTTTCCTCTGGTCCCTGCCCGTAGCGGTGCCGCTCGTGTTGGCGGCCCCGACATCGGTGGTGCTCAGCCGTGTAGGGCTGGGCCGGGCCTTCCGGAAAAAAGGGCTTCTGGTGATACCGGAAGAGCTTACGCCAGTGGCGGTATTGAACGACGCCAGACGCGCAAGGGCCGTGGGTGATGAGGTCCCGGTGATTACTGCCGTAGAAGCAGCCGTGATCCGGCCTCGCTTGAACCGGCTCCACCGTGCCCTGGCGCGCGCTCATCGCCAACCCAGAAGAGCAGAGTTGCTGGCGCCATTGGTACGGCGGCTCGCTGACAAAGGGCCGGAGTCATTGTCCCGGAACGAACTCAGCCAGGTGTTCCGTGACCGCACGGCACTGGCGGAACTGCACCAGCTTGCCTGGCGTTCATCGCCGGACAGTTTCTGGGGACGGCGAATATCCAGTCTGGGCAAGACAAAACCTGAAGAGTAAAGGCTTCAATATTAGACGGGAGCATGACATGGACAGACGCACACTGATCAAAACCTTCGTCAGTCTGGCGGGAGCCCAGGCACTGCCCCTCTCGGCATTGATGTACAGTGGTTCCAGCGTGGCGGGCGAGGTTGGTGAGCCCAAGCCATTCAGTTACGCGTGGCTGAAAGGCCATGCGCGGGCCTTGGCCGGTGAACCCTGGGTGTCACATGAAGGGGAGTTGCCCGGCTCGTTGAAGAATCTGTCCTGGGACGATTACCAGGCGATCGGCTTTCGCCCCGAAGAAGCGCTTTGGCGTAACGACGACAATGCGTTCCAGGTGCAGCTTTTCCATCTTGGCCTCTACTTCAAAACCCCGGTGCGCATCCACGAAGTGGAAGATGGCGAGGCCCGGGAGCTTGCGTACAAGCCGGAATACTTCCGATATGAGGGTGAACAACCCCTGGGAACCCTGCCGGAGGATCTTGGCTATGCCGGGTTCCGTGTTCACTTCCACACGGACTACGAGCGCGACCTGGCCGCTTTCCTCGGCGCCAGCTACTTCCGGGCGGTTGGGTCAGAGATGCAATACGGGCTCTCCGCCAGGGGCCTGGCGATCGACACCGCACTGGAAAGCGGGGAAGAGTTCCCGCAGTTTTCGGCCTTCTGGCTGGAGAAACCGAAACCGGGCAGCCAGAACATGGTGGTCTATGCACTTCTGGATTCACCCAGCACGACCGGTGCCTATGCCTTTACGTTGACCCCGGGACGGAACATGGTGATGAGCGTGGATGCGGCGATATACCCGAGAAAACCCATTCAGCGGGTGGGGGTCGCGCCACTGACCAGTATGTACCAGACCGGTGAGAATGATCACCGTATGGCCTATGACTGGCGCCCGGAAATTCACGATTCGGACGGGCTGTCGATCCTGAACGGGCAGGGCGAATGGCTGTGGCGGCCACTGGTCAATCCTCGCTCCCTGCGGGTAAATACGTTTGTTGACAATAATCCTCGTGGCTTTGGCCTGCTGCAGCGCGACCGCCGGTTTGC
The DNA here is from genome assembly GCF_001566815.1 of Marinobacter sp. Hex_13. Taxonomy (NCBI): domain Bacteria; kingdom Pseudomonadati; phylum Pseudomonadota; class Gammaproteobacteria; order Pseudomonadales; family Marinobacteraceae; genus Marinobacter; species Marinobacter sp. Hex_13. Next base: position 29,928 of record NZ_LSMM01000022.1, on the reverse strand, counting down.
CAACTACCAGGACGACGGCGTGTTCTACGAGAAACGTCCGAGCACCTGGGTCACGCCTCACGATGACTGGGGCAAAGGCAGCGTGATGCTGGTGGAGATTCCCACCAAGGACGAGACGTTCGACAATATCGTCGCCTTCTGGCACCCCGAGAAGCCCATGGAGCCGGGGCAGGAGTATCTTTATTCCTACAGGTTGTCATGGGGGGGCGAGCCGCCGATGGAGCCAGAGGAGCTGGCCACGGTCCAGGCAACACGTACGGGATTGGGGGGCGTTGTCGGGCAGGAGCGAAAATATTTCTCCTGGCGGTTTGCCGTGGACTTTGCCGGCGGCGCGCTGCCGCTGGTGGGGGACGATGCAGAGGTAGAGCCGGTGATAACGGCCAGCCGTGGGGAGGTGGAAATCACCTCTGCGCGGCCATTGGACTCCATTGGTGGTTATCGGGCGATGTTTGACCTTGTGCCCGACGACTCCCTGGAACCGATTGACCTGCGTCTTCAGCTCAAGCTGGGCAACCAGGTGCTTACCGAAACCTGGTTGTACCAGTACACGCCGCCTCCGAAGGACGAGCGCACGCTCTATTAGCCTTGCTTCTGGGCGGTGAAGGCTGCCGCTCTGTCAACAATTACGCTGCCAGGTAATCCGGGATTGTTGACAATAATCGAGTTAGGGCGTAGATTTCCGGTAATTCCAGTCACTATTGTTGACAAAATATGCCGGAAGCTATCGCCCAAACCTATACCCGTGCCGATGAAGCCTTCGATTGTCTGCAAACGGCCATCGTTAAGGGCGACCTTGCCCCTGGCGAAAAGATCGGCGAAGTCGAACTCTGCTCCCGTTTCAATCTTACCCGTGGCCCGCTTCGCGAGGCGCTTGGCCGCCTTGAATCCCGAGGGTTGCTGGTGCGCCGGCCCCACGCCGGGGTAAAGGTGGTCTCAGTCAGCGCTGATGAACTCATGGAGCTCTACCGCATTCGCGAAACCATGGAGGGGCTCGCCGCCCGTCAGGCCGCCGAGCGGATGACCGATCAGGAAATCGCTGACCTGTCCGCCACCCTCGATAGCCATGAGCGAATGATCGAACAGGCCCAGGGCCAGGCCTACTATCAGGCGGAAGGCGACTACGACTTCCATCACCGAATTGCCACAGGCAGTCGCAACACCAAACTCGCGCAAATGCTGCTGGGTGATCTTTACTATATGGTCCGGATGTATCGTTACCGTTTGAGCACCTCATCCGGGCGCCCTCACATGGCGCTGGGGGAGCATCGCAGGATTGTTGAAGCCATCGCCCAGCGTGACGGCGAGCTGGCGGAATTCCTGATGAAACGACACATCCATGCGGCCCGCAAAAACATCGAGAAAAAGATTCAGCAAGGCGATTTAACGATCTAGAACCGTCACCCCAAATAATGAGGTTACTCATGTCCAAAACACTATCCCCAGGCGCACGCTTCCGCAAAGCCCTGAAAGAAAACCACCCCCTACAGATCGTCGGCACCATCAACGCCTATACTGCCATGATGGCGGAAAAGGTCGGTCATCAGGCCATCTACCTGTCCGGCGGCGGTGTTGCCAATGCGTCCTATGGTTTGCCGGATCTGGGCATGACCACTCTGAACGATGTGGTCGAGGATGTCCGCCGTATCACTGCGGCCACCGACGTCCCGCTGCTGGTAGACATCGATACCGGGTGGGGCGGCGCCTTCAACATTGCTCGCACAATTCGCGAAATGGAACGCGCTGGCGCAGCGGCAGTCCATATCGAAGATCAGGTGGCCCAGAAACGCTGTGGTCACCGACCGAACAAGGAAATCGTCTCCCAGGAAGAAATGGTGGATCGCATCACGGCCGCCGTGGATGCCCGTCAGGACGATGACTTCTTCATCATGGCTCGTACCGACGCGTTCCAGAAGGAAGGCCTGGACGCCGCGATTGAGCGTGCGAAGGCCTGCATAGAGGCGGGCGCCGACGGCATTTTCGCCGAAGCGGTGACCGAGTTGGAGCACTACAAGGCCTTCTCTGAAGCCCTGGACGTGCCGGTGCTGGCCAATATTACCGAGTTCGGTGCCACGCCGTTGTACAATCGCAAGGAGCTTGCAGAAGCCGGCGCCGGTATGGTGCTGTATCCATTGAGTGCCTTTCGCGCCATGAACAAGGCTGCACTGACGGTTTACGAAAACATCCTCGAGAAAGGTGACCAGAAAGACGTGGTTGATCTTATGCAAACGCGGATGGAGTTGTACGATTTCCTGAACTACCACGATTTCGAACAGAAGCTGGACGAGCTGTTCCAGCAGAAAAAGGGTTAATCAAAATCCAAACATTGATGAGGGGGAAAACCATGGCTGAAGCAAAAAAACTCGGAGGCGCAGGTCTTCGCGGCCAGGTGGCTGGCGTAACGTCGCTGTGTACTGTTGGCCAGTCCGGTGCCGGCCTGACCTATCGTGGCTATGACATCAGCGATCTGGCGGACCACGCCCAGTTTGAAGAAGTGGCTTACCTGTTGTTGCGCGGCAAGCTGCCTAACCGGCAGGAGCTTGAGGACTACAAGAAAAAGCTTGTGAGTATGCGTGAACTGCCATACGCCGTGAAATCCGTACTGGAGCATATTCCCAAAGACGCCCACCCCATGGACGTCATGCGCACCGGCTGCTCGATGCTGGGTAACCTGGAAACGGAGACCGACTTCAGTCAGCAGGACGACAAAATCGATCGCATGCTGGCACTGTTCCCGGCCATCATCACCTACTGGTACCGCTTCGCCCATGAAGGCGTGCGCATCGATACCGCCAGCGACGTGGATTCCATTGGCGGCCATTTCTTGGAACTGCTCCACGGCAAGAAACCCAGCGAACTGCATGAGCGCGTTATGAACGTGTCGCTGATTCTTTATGCAGAGCATGAGTTCAACGCCTCTACCTTCACGGCTCGAGTGTGCGCTTCCACCCTGTCGGATATCCACAGCTGCGTGACCGGTGCGATTGGTACGCTGCGCGGCCCGCTTCACGGTGGCGCCAATGAGGCGGCCATGGCGCTGATCCAGAAATTCCAGACCCCGGACGAAGCCGAGAAAGGCCTGCTGGGCATGCTGGAGCGCAAAGAGAAGATTATGGGCTTCGGCCATGCGATCTATCGGGAGTCTGATCCCCGCAACGCCATCATCAAGAAATGGTCCGAGGAGCTCGCCAAGGAAGTGGGTGATACCGTTCTGTACCCGGTATCGGTTCGTTGTGAGGAAGTCATGTGGCGCGAGAAGAAGCTGTTCTGCAACGCCGACTTCTTCCATGCCTCCGCCTATCACTTCATGGGTATCCCGACCGAATTGTTTACCCCCATCTTCGTGATGTCACGGGTGTCTGGTTGGACCGCCCACGTGAAAGAGCAGCGTGAGAACAACCGCATCATCCGCCCAAGTGCCGATTACGATGGCCCGGCGGATTCGAAGTGGGTGCCGATCGACGAGCGGCCGTAATCCGATAAACCAGAATTTGAGTACCGCCCATGAACATTGATTACCGCAAACCTCTCCCGGGTACCGACCTGGAGTATTTTGACACCCGTCAGGCTGTGGAAGACATCCAGCCTGGCGCCTACGACAGACTGCCGTACACCTCCAAGATCCTGGCGGAGCAGTTGGTTCGTCGTTGTGATCCATCGGCACTGACGGATTCCCTTAAGCAGCTGATCGAACGCAAACGGGACCTGGATTTTCCCTGGTACCCGGCCCGCGTGGTCTGCCATGACATCCTTGGCCAGACGGCCCTGGTAGATCTGGCTGGCCTGCGCGATGCCATCAAGGAAAAGGGTGGTGATCCGGCGAAAGTCAATCCGGTGGTGCCCACCCAGTTAATCGTGGATCACTCGCTGGCCGTTGAGCACGCCGGTTTCGAGAAAGACGCGTTCGAGAAAAACCGTGCCGTGGAAGACCGCCGCAACGACGACCGTTTCCACTTCATCAACTGGACCAAGACCGCGTTCAAGAACGTGGATGTGATTCCTCCGGGCAACGGCATCATGCACCAGATCAACCTGGAGAAGATGTCGCCGGTAGTTCAGAACCGCGACGGTATTGCGTATCCGGACACCTGCGTTGGAACCGACAGCCACACCCCCATGGTAGACGCCCTTGGTGTTATCTCCGTGGGCGTGGGCGGCCTTGAAGCCGAAAGCGTGATGCTGGGCCGCGCCTCCATGATGCGCCTGCCAGACATCGTGGGTGTGGAGCTTAAGGGCAAGCTGCAACCAGGAATCACCGGTACCGACATGGTGCTGGCTATCACTGAATTCCTTCGTAAGGAAAGGGTGGTAGGTGCCTACCTGGAATTCTACGGCGAAGGCGCCGACAGCCTGACCGTAGGTGACCGGGCCACCATCTCCAACATGACTCCGGAATACGGTGCCACGGCGGCGATGTTCTATATCGACGGCCAGACCATCGATTACCTCAAACTGACCGGTCGTGAAGACGAACAGGTCGCCCTGGTTGAGAGATACGCCAAAGAGACAGGCCTGTGGGCCGACAGCATGAAAAACGCCGAATACGAGCGAGTGCTGACGTTTGACCTGTCCAAGGTACATCGTACGCTGGCGGGCCCGTCTAACCCCCACGCGCATCTTCCCACCTCCGAACTGGCCGAGCGCGGTGTTGCCGGCAAATGGGAAAAAGAAGAGGGCAAGATGCCGGACGGCGCGTGCATCATCGCCGCGATTACCAGTTGCACGAATACCAGTAACCCCCGCAATATGGTGGCCGCAGGCCTGATCGCCCGTAATGCCAACAAGCTGGGCCTGACTCGCAAGCCTTGGGTAAAGACTTCCCTGGCGCCGGGCTCCAAGACGGTAAAAATGTATCTGGAAGAAGCCAGCCTGATGTCCGAGCTGGAAGAACTCGGCTTCGGCGTAGTGGCTTTCGCCTGCACCACCTGTAATGGCATGAGTGGCGCACTGGCCCCGAAGATCCAAAAGGAAATTGTTGATCGGGACCTGTATTCCACCGCCGTGCTTTCGGGCAACCGGAACTTTGACGGCCGCATTCATCCCTACGCCAAGCAGGCGTTCCTGGCATCGCCGCCGCTTGTTGTGGCCTATGCGATTGCAGGCACCATCCGCTTCGACATCGAAAAAGACGCCCTGGGGCACGACAAGGATGGCAACCCCATTACCTTGAAGGACATCTGGCCGGATGATGCGGAAATTGACGCCATCGTGAAGTCCAGTGTGAAGCCGGAGCAGTTCCGCAGCACTTATATTCCGATGTTCGACATCACCCGGGATGCGCACGCCAACACCAACCCGAACTACGACTGGCGCCCCCAGAGCACCTACATTCGTCGCCCGCCGTACTGGGAAGGTGGCATGGTAGGCGAGAAAACCCTCAAGGGTATGCGCCCGCTGGCGGTGTTGCCGGACAACATCACCACCGACCACCTGTCGCCGTCCAACGCGATCCTGATGGACAGCGCAGCCGGTGAATACCTGCATAAAATGGGTGTGCCGGAGGAAGACTTTAACTCCTACGCCACCCATCGGGGCGATCACCTGACGGCACAACGTGCTACCTTCGCCAACCCGAAACTGTTCAATGAAATGGTGCGGGACGAGAGCGGCAAGGTGAAGCAGGGCTCCCTGGCGAGGGTTGAGCCGGAAGGCAAGGTCACCCGCATGTGGGAAGCCATCGAAACCTACATGGAACGGAAGCAGCCGCTGATCATCATCGCTGGCGCCGACTATGGTCAGGGTTCCTCCCGTGACTGGGCGGCCAAGGGCGTGGCCCTGGCAGGTGTGGAAGCCATCGTGGCTGAAGGCTTTGAGCGCATTCACCGTACCAATCTCGTCGGCATGGGCGTTATGCCCCTGCAGTTTGAGGAAGGCACCACGCGGCAAACCCTGGGTATTGATGGTACTGAAACCTACGACGTAGAGGGCACAGCTGCACCGCGTGCACAACTCACCCTGGTTGTCCACCGCAGCAATGGCAGCACCGAGCGTGTGCCCGTGATCTGTCGTCTGGATACAGCGGAAGAAGTGTCTATCTATAGTGCTGGTGGTGTGCTTCAGCGCTTTGCCGAGGACTTCCTGCAATCGGAGGGCGCAGCATGACCCACGCGCCCCAGATCAAAGTCCCCGCCACCTACATGCGTGGTGGCACCAGCAAGGGCGTGTTCTTTCGGTTGAAGGATCTGCCGGAAGCGGCACAAGTCCCGGGCAAAGCCCGGGATAACCTCCTGCTGCGTGTAATCGGCAGCCCGGACCCTTACCAGAAGCAGATCGACGGCATGGGCGGAGCCACCTCCAGCACCAGCAAGACCGTGATCCTGGCCGAGCCGACGCAACCGGACCACGACGTGGACTACCTCTTCGGTCAGGTGTCCATCGACAAGCCGTTCGTCGACTGGAGCGGGAACTGCGGCAACCTGACCGCCGCCGTCGGCGCATTTGCCATCAATGGTGGTTTCGTCGCTCAAGAGCGCATTCCGGAAAACGGTATTGCCACGGTTCGCATCTGGCAGGCCAACATCCGGAAAACCATCGTTGCCCGCATTCCCATCACCAATGGTGAAGTGCAGGAAACCGGTGATTTCGAACTGGACGGCGTGACCTTCCCGGCTGCCGAAGTCCAGGTGGAATTCATGGACCCCGCCGATGGCGAAGGCGCCATGTTCCCCACCGGCAACCTGGTGGACGACCTGGACGTACCCGGTGTTGGCACCCTCAAGGCCACCATGATCAATGCCGGCATTCCCACCATCTTCCTGAATGCAGAAGACATTGGCTACAAGGGCACGGAACTGCAGGACGATATCAACAGCAATCCCGAGGCCCTGGCGATGTTTGAAACCATCCGCGCCCACGGTGCTGTCAAAATGGGACTGATTCAGTCCGTGGAAGAGGCCGCCAGCCGCCAGCACACGCCCAAGGTGGCGTTTGTGGCAAAGCCTTCTGACTATGTGTCTTCCAGTGGCAAAGCCATTGGGGCAGGGGATGTGGACGTGCTGGTGCGGGCCCTTTCCATGGGTAAGCTCCACCACGCGATGATGGGAACAGCCGCCGTTGCTATTGCTACCGCAGCTGCCGTACCGGGAACTCTGGTTAACCTGGCCGCCGGCGGCGGTGACAGAACCTCCGTGACCTTCGGCCACCCATCAGGCACCTTGCAGGTTGGTGCGGAAGCCAGTCTGGTCAACGGCCAGTGGACAGCCACCAAAGCCATCATGAGCCGAAGTGCGCGAGTGCTTATGGAAGGTTGGGTTAGGGTGCCCTTGATCTAATTGTGACGCTGGTTGCGACAGGTTTCACGATTCCAGAATTCAGCGCTTGTAAGCTCTTTGAATAAAAGAGATAAACGCTTAAATTTCAACGGAATGTGAAAAATGTCGCAACCATTCGGTCCGTCTGGCCTTCCTCTTATTGTTTGTTCAATCGCCTTGGCATTGGTTGGATGTGGTGACGGTGGATCCTCCTCATCATCGAATTCTTCGCAAGCTGGGCAAGACAACGCTGGCCCCGGAGTGACGGCGAAATCCCTGCCTGAACTGGATGGCTATATTGAGCACGACTATTCCTTACGAGGCACGAACGAGAACCCACGGGTTTATCGTCGTAATCTTGAATCTCACTCGCTGGCTTATGTGCAGGCAGGGGATAAGGTGGGTGGGCAGGTATTTGCCGGGGGTGTCTTTACCGACAATCTGTTCGCTCCAGCCGCCGTAACCGCAAGCTCAACCAGCGTGTCGATTCACAGCCGCGTTGATGGAACAAGTGTCAAACTGTCGAATATTGGTGGCGGGCAGGAACCTTGTTCCGTTAAGGGTTTCGTGAACAGTGACCTGTCGACAGGACTTGTCAATCTGGCGATGTCCGGCGGTAATCTGACATGCGACCTCTCGGTTGATTCCGACGACACGCATTACTGGTGGACATTGGGAGCCAATACGTTCGAGGTCTGGGAAGCGGATGGGGTGTCATCCTACACGGATGTATTCTTCAACGGCGACGGCGATATCGATTTTGTGGTCGCCAATAACTATGCCGAAAGGACGATCATCCTGTATGGAGAGTCAGGCGCTGAGCTGAAGCGGGTGGCGGGAAGCACCTGGGTGCCGAGAGTCTACCCCATGGCAGAACCCGGCCCCACACGGGATGAGACGTTTGTGGGTGTGCTCAGTGACGGCGAGTTCTTGATTACATCAGTTGCAATGCTGTTGGACTCCGGTCTTGCAGGCGCACAACCTGTGCTGTCGGGACTTTCTGAGTCTGCCAGGTTGGCGTCACTCTCTTTGATCGAGGACGACAAATACACAATCATCGCGGACCGTGGCGTGTTGCACAAGGTCGATGAAATCAATCGATCTGCCTCTTTGTTTGCTGATTTCTCAGATAAGTTTGCGGATGGTTGGGCGCTCGACGATGTTGTCGTTATGGGCGACAAAGCCATCGCTTTATGGACGACTTTTCAGGGTGCTGATCGCTCAGACCCTCTCGGTGAAGTCTATACCGTCGATCTGAGCTCGGGTGAGGTCGATTTGCTTCTGGCGGTGGAATCTACATTTGTTGCTTCTCGAACGGAATCACTGCTTTTCGTCAATTTCCTGGATTTCTCAGGTCGTAACAGAACCCTGATTGTAGGCCGGCCCGGTGGCCCGGTTGTGCCTAACGCGGAAACCTACTATGCAACGTCGATGAATCTGACTCGTGGCGGAGACCGAGCAAAAGTGCTGGCGATGAGCTCTTCCATCGAGAGGGATGTACTCAGCCCTGCGGGGTTGCTCAACCCCGACATATGGGCCGTCAATGAAACCACCGGGAACATAACAAGCAAGGTAATGACGCTGCCTTACAATTGTTACTCTATGGACTCTCTTTATGCGATTAACAGTCACCTCAGCGTCGTGTCTTTCTGTGAGGATGGGTTCGCAATAGAAGAGCTGGAGCTAGAGAGAGGGACATTGAGTTTCGTCACCTCGGATCTGCGAGCAATAAACTGAAGGGTAATGGTTGGAAAGCTAAAAGCCTCACCAGCACGAGCCTGGAGGCCCACGTTCCGGCTCCGCAAAACACCTGTCGAGCTTGCGGAGCCGAAGCGCTCTACTTACGCCTTGCGACTACGGCGACGCAGTCCAAAGCCCAGGGCGCCAAGCCCCAGCAGGGCCAGGGTGCTGGGCTCCGGAACCGGGTTGGTCGGAGTAATCGGGCTACCGGCGTCGAAATCGTTGTTGTCAGTATCGCTCAGGAAGCTGAACATGCCTGAGAACAGGCTGCCATCGAAATCGATAGCCATGGTTGTAAACAGGTCGTCGTAAAATACACCATCGAGGGAAAGCTTGTCGGAGTATTCAACGTTCACGGTTGTGCTATCCGTCAGATCGCCGGAATTGGACAGTCGAAAAGGCTTGCCCAGGGCTGAATCTGGTGAGCGGGAGTCGCTACCAACAATGTCAAAGATCGTGTTTCCCGGACGCCCGTTCAATACGATGCTGGTGACGTCTTGAACGGAATTGAAGGTAAACGGGGAGCTGTAGGTGTCTCCATTGATAGACAAGCTCCAGCCACTACCGATGGCTTCGCCGTAGGAAGAGCTGCCGACCGTACCGTCAAATGCCACGGTTTCACAGGCCGCGCTGGCAAAGCAAGTAGTGACTTCCATGCCGTCCATCAGCGAGCCGTCGGTTGAATACCCGGTCAGCATTTCGGTGTTGTAGAGGTCGCCGTCAGAGTTGACGACGTTTACGATGGGGGCTGCGTAAGCGTTCCCAGCCATTGCAGCGGCCAATCCCAGGCCAATCACTATTTTGTGGTCAAATCCTTTCATACTTCATTCTCCTTGCGTTTTTACAGATATCCATATTCACCCCGCGTTTCCTGCGGAGTGGTCTCCGGACTCCGTTTTTAGCAAGAAAAAAGCCAGCTTGGATATTTTTCGGTTAAAACAGCCGGTTGCCATTTTCTGAATGCTCTGGTCACCGGAGATGCATTGAAAAGTGTATAAAAAGTCAACGCTTAAGATCTGGATGGCTGTATCCCGGCCGGGCCGATGTACTAACCTGTTTGGCATGACTGTTTTTCGTTCTTAGTCTCTCACTGAGATCCAAAACCAATAAGGGATTCGCAATGAGCTCCAACGCTGATCAGAACATTCGCCCCGACTATGACGACGTCCTGCAGGCAATCGCCGACTACGCTCTCGGCTATCGGATAAAAAGCAAAGAGGCTTGGAATACCGCGAGAAACTGCCTGATAGATACCCTCGGTTGTGGCCTTCTGGCCCTGCGTTTCCCTGAATGCACCAAGCACCTTGGGCCGCTGGTTGACGGCACTGTTGTACCCCATGGCGCCCGTGTTCCGGGCACGCCTTACAGACTCGATCCGGTAAAGGCGGCCTGGGATATTGGCTGTATCGTGCGCTGGCTGGACTACAACGATACCTGGCTGGCGGCGGAGTGGGGCCACCCCTCGGATAACCTGGGGGGCATACTGGCCGTGGCGGATCATCTGTCCCAGAAGCGGGTGGCGGAGGGCAAGGCGCCCCTGACCATGCGGGATGTCCTGGAGGCTATGATCATGGCTCATGAAATCCAGGGGGTGCTTGCACTCGAAAACTCGTTTAACCGGGTGGGGCTGGATCACGTTGTGCTCGTCAAGGTGGCCTCAACCGCTGTTGTCGCAAAACTGATGGGTGCCAGTCGCGATCAAATGCTGTCGGCCTTGTCCCATGCCTGGGTGGACGGCCAGGCGCTGCGAACCTACCGTCATGCGCCGAACGCTGGCTCCCGAAAATCCTGGGCGGCGGGAGATGCAACGTCCCGTGCCGTGCGGCTGGCCGATATCGCAATGCGGGGAGAGATGGGCATCCCGGGGGTGCTCACGGCACCCCAATGGGGCTTCTACGACATTCTGTTCAGCAAAACCAATAAAGATCAGAAACTGAAACCTGAGGACAAGCGTCAGTTTACTTTACCCCAGGCTTTTGGCGCCTACGTGATGGAAAACATTCTGTTCAAGATTTCCTTCCCGGCCGAGTTCCATGCCCAAACAGCGGCGGAAGCAGCGGTGATACTTCATCCCGAGGTAAAAGACCGCCTGGATGACATCGAGCGAATCGTTATCACCACCCACGAATCTGCCATCCGTATCATCTCGAAACAGGGCAGATTGGCAAACGCGGCCGACCGGGATCACTGCCTTCAATACATGGCTGCTGTACCGTTGATTGTTGGGGGGCTGACAGCGGAGCATTATGAAGACAGCTTCCATGAGGCCAATCCGATGATCGACGAACTCCGAGACAAGATGGACGTGGTGGAAGATGAGCGATACACGCGTGAGTACCTGGAAGCAGATAAGCGCTCAATTGCCAATGCGATTCAGGTGTTCTTCGCCGACGGCACCAGCACTGATAAGGTGGCAGTTGAGTATCCCATTGGCCATCGTCGTCGCCGAAAGGAGGGGATTCCCCTGCTTGAGGATAAGTTCCGCCATAACCTGGCGACCCGGTTTCCTGGTCAGCGCTGCGAGAAGATCTTTAACCTGTGTAAAGATCAAGCGCTATTGGAGTCGACCCCCGCACACGAATTTGTTGACCTGTTTGTTATCTGAACTGATTGGAGCGCCTGCTCTCCGGGCGTAGCGAGGAGTTGTCGAAAAACTTTACATTGAGAAAATGTGCGGGCTTCTAACTGACTGAAAATTAACCAGTTGAAGCCGTGGCACGTCTTATGCAGCAGTTACTCCCTATCGAAGACGATTCTGTCAGCTTATATGGAGTACTGATATGAACACACTACAAACAGTCGGCGCCATTGGGGTTCTCCTTGGCGCCTGCAACTGGGCCAGCGCTGCGCCCATTCTCAGCATTAGTAGCCAGGGCGCTACAGCGGCCGCCTCTGCGGAACAGGACTTCCTGGACGCTGCGCATTCCGGTTATCTCACCGAAACGTTCGATGATAATTCTTTTTACACCGTTGGAAGCCAGGCTGGCACCATCACCTCCTCAGTGGGTGTTGGGGCCTTTACCAGTGCGGTGCCAGGTTCAGGCGGGTTGTGCGATAGCGGTCCCTATAACTGCAATGGCGGTCTTGCCGTATTGAACGCCGGCGCCAGTCCCTTTAGCGGGCGCTATTCCATATCCGGGGATAACTGGTTGGACAGTATGGATGCACGCCAGATGGTTATTTCTCCAGCGACTGGTTTTAACGCCATGGGTTTCTATCTGACAGACCCCAACGATGCTGGCGGACGCCTCTCGATTGGCGGGTTCGATTTCAGCTTCAACGACATATTTGGGTCCGCTCTGGGCAACGGCAGAGTTTTTTATGTCAGCCTCTATGACGCAGCGGGTTTGGGGGATGTCAGTATTTTTTCCAACAACCCCAATGATGGGTACGGCATCGACAACATAACAGTCGCCAATGTCACAGAGCCGGGTACGCTGGCGTTGTTCGCGCTGGGACTGCTAGGGATTGGGCTTTCGCTTTCGCGGAAGTCAAAGCGCAATCGCTGAGGATCAATGGCGGTGTGTCAGTATATTTTACGCAACCCAAATATTGCCAATGTAAGTTGTTGTTTAATAATGAATAAATAATTGGCACGACAACTGCATTGGTTTGGGCGGTTGATGAGAATCATAAGATGTAGACAAGGAGCAGTAAAATGAAAATGACTTCAAAGCTGATTGCAGCGGCGATGCTGGTGGGAACGTTCTCGGTAGCTCAGGCCGCTCCAATGGACGTTTTCGACCTGAAAACAGACGGTGGCGCGGACGTGTTTACCGATTCCCTCGGTGAAGGCGCGTTCTACGACAACGGAGCCTCTTTTGCAAAACTGAACGATGTTGATGGTAACCAGGATTCAGCCGGTGCCTTCCTGCTGTTTGAATTTGCAGGTTTTGCGAACATCAACAACTTCGGTATCTATAACCTGAACGACACCAACGAAACACTTCAGGTGTTTTCAGGGTCAGAAGGCTCTGGCGGTCGCCAGGTAGAATTTGACCTGGACGCCGGAACGGCTTCCACTCACTTCGGAACAGCCAACATTGGCTCTACGTTCGGCTTCTATCTGCAGCGCGGCAACACCACGTTCTATTCAGACGCCAGCCTGAACGGCGGCGTTGACATGACACGGATCTTTGACGTGACTGGCAGCCAGAACAGCAGCTTCTTTGGCAGTTCACTGATTGTGGCCTTCGAAGACCTGATTGATGGTGACTTTGATTACAACGATCTGATCGTTGGAATTTCAGACGTGCAAGCAGTGCCTGAGCCAGGAACGCTCGCTCTGTTTGGCCTTGGCCTGCTGGGCCTCGGTATGACTCGCCGTCGCAAGTCAGCCTGAGCTAAGTAAGCCATGAAACACCCTGCCTCGATCTCTGGGGCAGGGTGTTTTGCGTTTCTGGCGTCCCGTTGGGTGCTGTCCTTCTACTGTCCCTGATTGCAGTATCATTAAAATACAGTAAACTCTGTTCATCGTTAGATCTGCAGCATGGGATGCGCAGACGCATTTCCAGTGAACAGCAAAAGGAGTTGGCGTGGCCCACGTCAGATTGTTCAGGCACTACATTCATGTCCCTTTCGTTATTCTGGGCTTAATTGATTTTGTTGTCCTGGCCGTAAGTTTCTCGCTTGCCGCATTTTTTCGCCACTTCGGCGAAGTGTCCTTCTTTCTCGACAGCTATGTATTCCTGCTGCCTTCCGCTGTTGTTTTCAGTCTCGTCAACCTGGTAGTCATGATTGCCCTGGGTGTTCATCAGTCCCGCCTGGAAGAAGGCATGTCCGGGATGATGCTGAGGACCATTTTTTCGCTCATTATCGGCGTTCCGGCGGTGAGTGTTCTATTTATCATCGGCAACGACTGGCTCTGGTATCTCGGCTTCACGGATCTCCTCACATCGGCCTCGGTCTTTGGATTCTTCCTGCTGGGAATATGCCGTTGGGTCTTCTTCGCAATGGCAGGTAAGGACGCGTTCAAGCGAAAAGTTCTCGTACTCGGAGCGGGTTTCAGGGCCCGGCAGCTTCTGGAAGACCTTACAACGCCGTTTAATCGTAAGGGTTTTATCCTGATAGGGTTTGTGCCGATTCCCGATGAGCCGATTCAGGTCAGTGATGAAAACCTTCTCCAGATCCCGACCACATTGCATCAATACATCCTCAAGCACCCAGCAAAGGAGATCGTGGTCGCTGTCGACGATCGCCGTAAGGGATTGCCGATGGAAGATCTTTTGGAATGCAAAATGCTGGGTGTCCGCATCGTGGATGGGGCCAGTTTCTACGAGAGGGAGTCACGGAAAGTCGCACTGGAGATGGTAACCCACGGTTGGCTGGTATTCTCGGACGGCTTCAAAGTGTCGTCTGTATATGGGTTTGGCAAGCGTTTTCTGGACATCCTGGCGGCGGGTGTGTTGTTACTGGCAGGCCTCCCACTGATGATTCTCACGGCAATTGCCATCAAGATCGAAGACGGGATAAAGGCGCCCGTGTTTTACAGCCAGGAGAGAGTAGGCCTTAACGGCAGTGTCTTTAAGGTTCACAAATTCCGTTCAATGATCACCGATGCTGAAAAGAACGGCGCAGTCTGGGCCAGCCAGAACGACGCACGGGTCACGAAGGTGGGTGAGATTATCCGTAAAATCCGCGTGGATGAGTTGCCCCAGATCTTTAACGTTATCAACGGTACTATGGCATTTGTGGGTCCTCGCCCTGAAAGGCCTGTCTTTGTTGAGCAATTGTCGGAGAAGATTCCATTCTACAGCGAGCGCCACCGGGTAAAGCCGGGTTTGACGGGTTGGGCCCAGCTTTGTTTTGCTTATGCTGATAATGAAGAAGATACGCGGGAAAAACTTCGTTACGACCTTTATTACATCAAAAATCAGAGTTTATTACTGGATTTGTTGATTATAATTCAGACAGTAGAAGTGGTATTGTTTAAGAAAGGATCACGGTAGTTTCGGGACCCACATTTCCGAGACATGGAAACAGGCAAGGAATTGTAGAGAGGACGAACAATGTCATCCAAGTATTCGCTCCTGGGATTGGTTTTATCCCTGACCGCAGTCATTCTTGTTTCGGGTTGCGCTGGCCCGAAAACCTCATCACCGGAACAGATTCAACGTGCCTTGGCCGTCGACACGGTCAATAGCGTTGATGAATATATCCTCGGTGCCACTGACGTGGTGCGTGTCTCTGTGTGGCGCAATGAGGACCTGAGCATTTCCGTGCCTATTCGGCCCGATGGAAAAATCTCAGTACCGCTTGTGGGCGACGTGCAGGCCTCCGGCCGAACACCTGATGCCCTGGCAAACGACATAGAGACCAAGCTCTCGGCCTATATCCGGGAACCTCAGGTCAGTATCGTTGTCACCAGCATGGGGAGCCATGAATACTCAGACCGAGTACGTGTAACGGGTGCGGTACAGCAGCCGACATCGGTTCCTCACCGCGCCGGCATGACTGTGCTTGATATGGTTCTCACCTCAGGCGGCGTTACACCATTTGCGTCCCCGAATAACTCCGTACTCTACCGGGCTGTTGAGGGCGAGGTGGTTGCTATTCCAGTCAAGCTGGACGAAATCCTCTCTCGCGGCGATATATCGACAAACTACAAACTACGGCCGGGAGATATCCTGACCATACCTGAGAGAAGCTTATAACCCGGCACTGGGTATGATGGTTGATTCCGGTTGGGCTTTTTGAATAACGGACTATTGCTATGGCACTTCCTTTAAACCAGTTACCGAAAGAGATCGTTCGGGAAGTACGGTCTCGTAAATGGCTGGCACTGTTGTTGTTTGCAGTCGTCAGTTTCTCGGTATTGGCTGCCGGTTTCCTGTGGCCTTATAAATACCAGTCGCAGGTCGTTATTTTTGTTGATGACAGGAATATTATCCAGCCGCTTATGGAGGGCAGGGCCGTAGCGACAAAGGTCACAGAAAAAGTGTCGGCTGCCAGAGAGCTACTTGGTTCCAGGAACGTGCTGGAAGAGATTGCCACGGATACTGAAATATATGGTGACAATGCGGAAAACATTGGGCCGGAAGCTTTGGAGGGTCGTATCAATGGCCTCCGGTATAGCATGTCTGTTGTACCCAGAGGCGACAACTATTTCAGTATTGGCTATTCGTCATCGTCTCCCCTAAAAACTTTCAGGGTGGCGCAGAAACTGGGCCAGGCGTTTATCGAAGAAAACGCCAAGCGAAAGCGTGAAGAAAGCCGCTCCGCTTATGACTTTATCGATAAGCAGGTTAAGAGTTATGAGCAGCAGATTGCTGAAGTAGAAGAGCGCCTCAAAAAATTCCTGTCGGAGAATGTAGATGGTACCGAGGCCGATGCAAACTCCAGGCTATCAAACCTGCAAAGTCGCCTTGAACTGGCTCAGTTGGAGAAGGAGGAGCTGCAAACCCGTGCTCAATCCCTTGAGCGTGAGCTTGGCGGCGTTAGCCGCACTCTGAGGCAGGGGCGTACCGTGGACGCTTATCAGGAGCGAATCAACTCCATGGAAGAGCAATTGGACTCGCTACGGCTTCGTTACCATGATACTTACCCGGATATCGTCATACTTCGGGAGCAGCTTGAAGAACTAAAAAAACAAAGAGAAAGGGCGTTTGAGGAGCAGCAGCTCGCCAGTGAGCCAAGTGGGAGTGAAAGCATACCCAATCCGGTGTATCAGGAGGTTCGTTCCAATCTGGTTACAACCAATACCGACCTTGAAACTGTCGAAACGCGGATCAGTTCTATCAAGCGACTCATCGAGGAACAGAAGCAGCGAATGGAGCGCATCCAGGCAAACAAGGCACAGTATTCTGAGCTAACCCGTGACATGGAGGTCAACAAGGAAATTTATAACGACCTCTTGCAGCGCCGTGAGAAAGCCCGTGTTTCAATGCATCTGGACATTGAAGGGCAGGGCCTTAATTATAAAATCAACGAAGCTGCACAGTATCCCACGAGCCCTACAGGGCCGAAGTTCTCAATGTTTGCTATGGCAGGCCTCCTTCTTGGGGCAGTCGCTCCCTTTGGAGCGATAGCAGGACTGCTTCAGATAGACCCTCGTATCCGTTCTCGCGAGCAACTGGATGATGTCCTCGATATCGCGGTACTGGAGCATTTGCCGGAAGTCCGGACACCTTTCGAAAAACGGCGGGACCGAAAGGTCACCATGGCCGTGGTTGTTATGGCGGTTCTGGTAGCCGCCGCCTACGTCGCAGTAGCACTGGCTTCTGTGTTTGGAGTGATTTAATGGCTGATTCCAGAGCAGACCAGGGAAAAGATACCCCAGCGGAAGGAAGCGTTCTTTCTGATTTCGAGAAATGGAAATCAGAAAAAATGAACAGGGAAACGGATAACGTCAGTGGGCCGTCCTCGTCAGGCACAACTCCAGAGCTCGTCTCTCGTGGCGAAGATCGTTTCTCCGAATGGGATGACTCACGGATGCTGGTGCCCAGCTCGCTGGAACTTGGGGCGGGCAGTGTCGACAAGTACGTTATCAGCAAACAAATCGTGCGAATGCAGGAACCACGTCGCCTGACTCCGGACGATTTGGAAGAGCGCCGTATTATCTATCCGGAATCCAGTAATCGGCAGCTGGTCAATCATTTTCGTAACCTGCGGACGAAGCTATTGGAAAAGTCCGGAGGCAATAACTTCACGTTGGTGGTCAGTGGCGCCCGCGAAGGAGCAGGCTCATCATTTGTTGCATTGAATTTAGCAGCTGCCTTCGCCTTTGACGAAGCTAAAACAGCGTTGATTATTGACTGTAACCTTCGGGAACCTGCGCTTCACTCGACGCTGGATATAGTTCCGGACTCTGGTTTGACGGATTTCCTTGACGACCCGGACTACGATATTGCCCGAATTCTCTATCCGACTGGGATACCGAGGCTCCGACTTATTCCTGCTGGCAGCCGTCGTGAGACGCCGGGTGAGTTCTTCACCTCCTTCCGCATGAAACAGTTTTTACAGGCTGTTCGTCGCCGCTATCCGGATCGTTTCATTGTTCTGGACACCGCGCCCATTACCGAGTCACCTGATGCCAGAATCCTTACCGAGCTTTGTGACTACGCCATGCTGGTCATTCCCCATGCTGGAATGACGGCTGATGGTATTGAGCAGGCAGCGGGCGCATTCCACACCGAGAAGTTCGTCGGAGCTGTCATAAATGGTTAGTCCGATCGGGCCATGGAAGTGCCCGCGCTTTGTGATTCCCGGATTTCTGGTCTGTAGTTTTTTTACCTGCCAAGTCGTTGTTGCAGAGCCGATTGCGTTGTCGGGGGAGCTCACGAACCGATTCAGTGATAACACCACCCGGGATGCCAATGGCGAAATAAGCGACACTGAAACCAGAGTCAATTTGCGGCTCTCCCATCAAAGTGATCCCGGAGAGTGCCAGGCGAGCACCTTCGCCGATGTTGGTTATGGAGTGTGGCATGATGAGACTTACGATCCGGAAACCTATACAACGGCAGACTTTCTGGGTGATTGTGAGTTGGCACAGGGGCTGAGATGGGAAGTTGCAGACAACCTGAGAAATGTAACCAGGGACTCCCGTGGTACCGACACGCCAGACAATACAACTCGCAAGAACATATTCCGCACGGGCCCGGTTTACCAAGTTCCGCTTAGCAAAGTGGATCAACTTCGTTTGTCTCTTCATTATGAAAACACGGAATTTGGCGACTCCGAAGAAATCGACAGTGACCGCTATATTGGCTCGGTTGGTTGGAGCAGAATGTTTAGCTCCACGTTCTCCGGTGGCGTCAGTGTGCTTACCAATCAAGCTGAATATGATAGTGGTGTAGAGATTGATACCGATGTTGTCAGCCTCGATTTTTCCCAAACTTGGGCGACAACGAGCCTTTCCGGCAGCGTTGGTGTCAGTGAGATAGAAAGCGATTTTGGTGGCACTACCCAGTCAAGCGACGGAGTGGTCGGGGATATCTCTCTGGAACGGGAAATCAATCCGGTCACAACATTTTATATTAATGGTAGTCGGGAACTAACTGAACAGACATCAGATTTTGATATCCGCTTTGGTGACTTTGTGTTCGATCTCCGCGAAACCAGTGAAGTTGAGGTTACCGCGGTAAACACTGGCATTCGAAGGCAGTTTAGCGATGCCTCTCAACTGAATTTCAATGCATTTGCTAACCGAGCCGATTACATCCGTTCGGATGAAACAGAAGATCGGCTAGGATTGGCGGTAGGGTATAGTCGGCCCGTATTGCCTTTGTTAACGCTGCGATCAAACGCAAGATATCAGTATCAGTCATTCGACGAAGACGATGTGGACGAAGAAACCATAAGCGTGGATGTGGGGCTAACGTATGAACTTACTCGCGACCTGGGAATCACCGGCAGGGTTGGTCATACATCGAGGAGCAGTGATACGAGCGCCAGTGAATATGATGAAAACTGGGTCTCTTTAGCGCTGGATTATCGGTTTTTCTAGAACTGGTTTGGCATGCCCTGAGTACCATTTTTACACCCGGAGTATCACGGACGTGAAACAGAACGCCCTGACAATCGATGTCGAAGATTATTTTCAGGTAGCGGCACTTGCCGAGGCCGTCCATCGTGACGACTGGCCAACCATGGAATACCGGGTTGAAGCCAACACAGAACGGTTGCTGGAACTGTTTTCGGAGCGTGATGTGAAGGCGACCTTCTTTACCTTGGGCTGGGTTGCCGAGCGCTCCCCCGGGCTGGTGAAAAAGATCCAGCAAGCGGGGCACGAGATCGCCAGCCATGGATACAGCCACCAGTTGGTCTACACCCAGACACCGGAGGTTTTCAAGGAAGAAACCCGCAAGTCCAAGCGCATACTCGAAGACATTACCGGTGAGCCTATAACCGGCTACAGGGCTGCGAGCTATTCAATTACGGCACAGTCCCGTTGGGCTCTGGATATCCTTTGCGATGAGGGGTTCACCTGGGATTCATCGATATTCCCGGTTCACCATGATCGCTATGGCATGCCAGGCACGCCTCACGAGCCCTATCTATTGCAGGCGCCCAATGGCAAAACCCTCACGGAGTTTCCGCTGTCGACCTGCCCGATTGGTAGATACCGGTTGCCCATCGCAGGGGGTGGCTACTTCCGATTGTTCCCTTACTGGCTCAGCCATTGGGGCTTGGGCAAGATTAACCGGGCAGGGCAACCGTTTATTTTCTACCTGCACCCCTGGGAAATCGATACCGGGCAACCAAGGCTGAACGTCAAGGCATTTTCTCGCTTCCGACACTACAACAACCTGGATAAGTGCATGCATCGGCTTGAACGGCTGCTCAGCGATTTCCGTTTCGGCTCGGTATCGGACGTGCTGTCCGGTATGGACATACCCACCAGGGCTGTCGCTGTCTGATCGTTGTTTAGGGAATTCTTTAAGGATAGCGTAATGGGAATGGAGACACCTATCCCCGGTCTGGAGGCTTCAAAGGCGCGGCTGGACGAGTTGAAGAGTGACAAAGGCCGTCTCAGTCGCCTGGTGGGCGAAGCCCGCAAAAGCGGAACCAATGCGGATGAACTGATTGCCGAGCTCCAACAGGTATCCAGCGAGATAAAACAGCTCCAGAAGCAGGTTAAGCAGCAACTCAATGGGGCTCAGGCACAGGATAAGTGGACCCCAAAGCCGATCACTATTCCTCCTGCTGTTGGAAATGCCACGATGGCACAAGCCATCGCCGTAGAGCCCTGTGCAGATTCCGACATCCATCACGCAGAAGCCTACGTAGCCCGTCATCCTGCAGCGTCAGTTTGGCATAGGCCTTGTATTTCATCGTTCATCAGTAAAACCTACGGCCACAACACCCGATATCTCTGTGCCTACGATGACGTAGGGGGCATTGTCGGTGTGCTTCCCCTGGTACAACTCAATAGCCGGCTTTTTGGTAATTTCCTGGTTTCAATGCCCTATTTTAATTATGGCGGGGTTTTGGCGGACCATCCAGACATTGCCCAAAAACTCATCGGCGAGGGCGAAAAGTGGCGACAGCAGTTGGGAGCAGGTCACCTGGAAATGCGGTTTTGCCAGGATAATAAACTTGGCTTACCGCAACGCACGGACAAAGTCACCTTCTGGTTACCACTGCCGAGTAAGGCCAAAGACCTGTGGGACAGCTTCCAGCCCAAACTGCGTGCGCAAATCCGCCGGGGCGAGCGGGAAATGAACGGGTTCGCTATCGGTGGCGCTGACTTGCTGGACGAGTTCTATCGGGTTTTTGCCATCAACATGCGTGACCTCGGAACGCCCGTCTACGGTAAAGAGTTTTTCCGAAACTTGCTGGACACTCTAGGCGGGCAGGCGTGGCTGGTAGTTGCCCGTATTGAAGGGCAAGCGGTTGGCTGCGCTTTTTTGACCGGTTACAAGGGCCGCATGGAGATTCCCTGGGCGTCTACACTGCGCAAGTACAACCACACCAGCATCAATATGATCATGTACTGGAAAGCCCTGGAATTCGCGGTACAGCAGGGTTTCGAGGTTTTTGACTTCGGCCGTTGCAGTCACGATGCCGGCACCTATCGTTTCAAGCAACAGTGGGGTGCCCAGCCTCTGACATTGCATTGGGACTACTTGCTGCCGGAGGGAGAGGCGCTACCCGCACTCAACCCAAACAACCCGAAGTTCAGGCTGTTGATCGCCGTATGGCAGCGACTTCCCGTTTGGGTGACCACGCTGCTAGGCCCTCATATCGTCAAGGCCCTGCCGTAATGAGCCTGTTCCAGACAAAGGCGTGGCAAAGCGCCTGGTGGGACACCTGGGGGCGCCAGAAAAGCTTCCGCCTTGTCCGGCCCTGGGACGGAGAAGTGTCCGGGCTGTATGAGTCCCGGTACAGGCTGAAAGGGGTGCTGCCTATACGATCGCTACAGTTCGTAGGCACCAGCTCCCGTGAGCTGAGAACCCCAAGAACAGAGTATAATCGATTCTCCAGAAATCTCACTGGCCAGCCTCTGGTGCGCGCATTGCAACAGCAACTGGAAAGTCATACCTGGACCGAAGCCGTCTTTAACGATTTGCGCGCGGGTTCCGAGGATCTATCTGCACTGGTTACAATTGCCGCGACCCAGAATTGGGCGTTTCGGATTATCGCAGTTGATGATGGATATGCGGTGACAACTTCTGGACCTTTTGATGAATATCTCGCCTCGTTGGGCGCTAATAGCCGCTTAAAACTCTACAACCGCCGTGCTGTGCTTGAGTCTCTGGGGCCGGTGCGCGAAGAAAATTTATGGCCACACAACTCAAAGGCATTCTTCGATGCCCTTAACGCATTTCACAGGGAGCGATGGAGAAAAGACTGCGTAGCAGGAAAAAGTCTGACGTTTCATGAGAGATTTCTCTCTCGAGTTGAGGAGGAAGGTGGTCGCCCGTTGCTATCGACATTGACCTGTGGGAACCATATCGTGTCGGTGCTTTACAATGTCTGGTATCGGGGAGTCGTCTACAATATCCAGGCCGGCTTTGAGCAGAATTTTCATAAAAAGCTGTCACTTGGATCACTGCATTTGGGGTATGCCATCGAAGACGCGTTCAGGCTGCCCGACACGGACCGTTTCGATATGCTCGCGGGGCAAGGCAAGAAAGAAAACTATAAAGCGCGGATCGCAACTGAAAACTATCAGTTTCTGACGGTAATGTTGGTTAAGAGCACCTTATTCCGTGCTCTCTATTGGATGAGAGGGTAAAACCCATGGCAGGGAAAGATGTAAAGACTATTCTGCACCTCATTGATACAACGGGTCCCGGCGGTGCTGAAACCGTTTTTATCAATCTCCTTAAAGAACTTCAGCAAACAGAGTTTCGCAATATCGTTGTTCTGCGCGGCGAGGGTTGGGTAGCTGACCAGGTTCGGAGTCTGGGAATTACACCTCAATTCATTGACTCCAAGGGTAGTTTTAACCTTGGCTACATCCTTGGAATGAAACGTTTAGTGGTAGGCGAGAGTGTTGATTTGATTCATGCCCATTTGCTGGGCTCCAACGTGTACGGCGCTCTGCTTGCAATGATGTGCAGGAAGCCGATGATCGCGACGTTCCATGGCGCGGTTGATGTTGCGGCGGGAGAACGATTCCTGTGGGCGAAATTCGGGATTATTGGTTGGGGTGCGTCCACCATTGTGTGTGTCTCGAAGCGACTGCAGGAAGAGCTCGCTGAACGCAGCTCACTTCCCGCTCGTAAGCTACATCTGGTCTATAATGGTGTTGACCCAGAGCTTTTCTGCAAGGCGCCCGCGTCGGGATTGAAAGAAGAGCTTGGCCTACCGCCAGAAGCCAATCTTGTCGTTTCAATCGGTAATATTCGCCCAGCCAAGGGTTACGACCACCTGGTTGATGCAGCTATAAAGATGGCAAAGCTGGATCCGAACACCCACTTCGTCGTTGTAGGCCATCAGCGTCCAGCTTTGTTCGAAAAGCTCAAAGCTCAAATTCGTGGAGCACCGGAGGCACCGAGAATTCACTGGCTCGGTTTCCGGCAAGACGTAGTAAATGTTCTCCGGCAGGCGGATATTTTCCTTCTGCCTTCCACATCGGAAGGATTCTCAATCTCCACCGTTGAAGCTATGATGGCTGGAGTGCCTGTTATTGCTACACGAAGTGGAGGCCCAGAGGAAATTGTTTCTGATGGAGAGAGCGGACTTTTGGTACCTATTGAAGATTCTGATGCAATCGTCAACGCTATTCAGCGCCTGAACGATCCGACCTTGAAGCATCAGATAACCGAGCAGGCCCTTGAGAGTGCAAAGAGCAAGTTCAGCTTGAAGAGCATGTTGCACGCCTATCAAGGACTATATGAGCGCTTTATGTAACGCCGGGTGACCCAGGTGAAGTTACGCTGATAAGTTCAACGCAGGACGCGAGATCATGAAGTCTGTCATTCTGAAGGTCGCAAATATTATCGGGGAAACAGGCGTATATCGCTTCTTGTGCCCTGGTCGTGTGCCCGTCTTCATGTTGCACAGAGTTACTGACGGTAGTGATGGTATTCCGGGTGACATGACGGCTGAACGTCTTCGTGGTTACCTTCGTTATCTCTCCAGTCGGGGATATAGTGTTCTGACGATGGACCAGCTCTGGCAGTTTCTCAACAAAGGCACGTCGATTCCCTCCAAGTCCGTTATGTTTACCATCGATGATGGCTTTTCAGATCATCATGACGTCGCAGCGCAGGTGTTTGATGAGTTCGGGTTTCCGCTGAATTTTTTCGTGATTACCGGCCTTCTGGACGAGCAACTCTGGCCGTGGGATGACCAAATAGCGTACGCCGTTAATCGAACCAGAATCAGCGTAACCGATCTCCAGCTCCCATTTGGCGGCAAGTATTCCGTCAATCTTGCTGATATCGGCCTACGGCGGACAATCCGCGAGATTCGAAATGCCCTGAAGATCGTTAACCAGGAACATGTCTATCAGTGGCTGAGTGCAGAGCTTTACTCGAAATTGGAGGTCGATTTCCCCGATACCATTCCCCGGGAATACCGGCCAATGTCCTGGGATGATGCAAGGTCACTGAAGGAAAGAGGGCATGGAGTCTATCCTCATACCTGTACGCACCGCATATTGTCGACGTTGGCGTTGGAAGAGAAACAGCACGAAATCAATGAGGCACGAAAGAGGGTGGAACAGGAGCTGGCCCAGTGCCCAGACGTATTTGCCTATCCCACGGGCCGCCCATCGGATTATGACCGCGCTGATATCGAAGAAGTAAAGCGGGCAGGTTTTAAGATGGCCTTTAACACAGTACCGGATTACATAAGAGCCGGTTGCAGCCAATACGAGCTTCCCCGATTCTCTTTGCCGGAGAACACCGCTGACTTCCTTCAGATTGTCAATCGATTTGAGGCGTTGAAGGAAAAAGTGCCGCGTCAGCCAAACCGTTCTCGCAGTTTTCTACCTACACGCTGAGCGATATCCGTTATAGATGCCTTGGCGTATCGGAGTGCCGGCTGGGGGTCTTTCCAGTAAAGCAGTGCGCCAATACGCCGGCGACGTAGTAGTGCTATATAGCGGAATACAATGGCGAGCAGGTTCTCCCTGTCTTCAAGTCTTGCGATCAGGTCCCCAAAAAAATTCCAGTACACAAAATTATTTCGCTGTGGAGCGAATTCCACCCTGTTGCCATAGGCTGCCTGGGTGCAGGCCAGGATGTTGTTGATTCCACACCGTGTATCAAACCAATTACACATGCCTAACCGGGGATTGGTTTCGATGTAGTAATAGGTATCGGAGTACTGATCCTTCTTGAATTCGATCATCGCTGGCCCGGTGTAGTTCAGGGCCTTGCCAATTTTTGCGCACTCTTCCCGCAGCGCCTGGTTATTCTGACTGATCGCAAGTGACGTGACGCCATAATGTGAAGGCATGGTACCAAGACGCTTAAACACGAAGCAGGCGCTGAGTTCCTGATTCTGATCAAACGTTACGTTACACACCCACAGGTTGTCGTCACCGCCTTGTATCACGTCCTGAGCAATAAACTGGTCGAGGTGGGCATGGAAACTCCGCTTGAACTCATCCAGCTCAGCCAAGGAATGAATGATAACGTTCTTTGCGCCCAGTACCTTATATTCTCGAAAGGTCCGGGGTTTGATAATCAGCGGGAACGTTTCCGGCACATCTTCCTCAAGGTTGTAAAAGGTCTTTGGAAGAGTGATCCCACCCTGTTCCATGTACTGGCATTCCAATTTTTTGTCGTTCAGAACTTCCGTAGTTTCTGTAGTCGGCACGATCAGGTGTTGATTGGAGTAGCCTTCCTTCTTGAGTTTACCAAGTAGCTCCGCGGCGAAATCAGAACAGGCAAGCAATACACCAGGGCCGCCTTCGTTGTTGTTCAACTGGTCCAGGATAGGCCGGATGTCATTCACTGTAGGATTGAGGGGCAATAGAAAACGGTACTGACTGAAGCGGCTGTAGGCGCTAAGATCAGACTGTGCTGTAAGAAGGGTGTAGGTTTTAAGGCCTGCGTGAGCAGCAGAACGGACAGCCCCAAGACCGTTAAGTCCGTTCGCAAGAATAATGACGTAGGACCGATTCATGGCAGCCATCAGTTTCTCAGTGCACCGAGATACTGCTTCAACTCAAACCAGAAAGGACGGAGATCGCTCAAGCGATTCACCTCATGTCTGGTCCGCAGACCGGGCTTTAGAAAACGGATTATCTCTAACAACTTCGCACCTGTTGAGTAGGATGTGCTGGGAGCCTTAAGAACGAGGTAGAGGCGGTCCAGATCCCCAAGCAGCCATCTTACCCTACGGTGTTCCTGAACGGCTTTGGGTACTGGCCTCCCGGTGCTTGCAAGGTAGAGCCAATATGGAAAATCGATACCCGAGTCGATAGCCAGCTGTAGCGAGCCCCAGAACCTGGGGTTAACCTCCATAAGATAGCCTGTACCGTCCGCGGACACGCGAAACTCGACCATCGCAACGCCGTGCCATTTTGCCTTCCGTAGCAGGGTTTCCGCTGAGGACTTTAACCGCTCATCGACAGGCGCAGACTCACATAGCACGCTGACACCACCACCGGGCGGCTTTTCGCGAAGTCGACGGTGCGCAAAGTAACACACCGGTTCGCCATGATTGAATAACGCGAAAATGCCCTGGCCAGTTCCATAAATGAAGGACTGAATTGTAAAGGGAAAGTCGAAGGACTCGTGGGAACTCAGGGCTGACCGGGCTTCGTCACGGGACTTTGCAACAATGACCTGGGAAGAGAGTATACGGCCCTTATCCAGAATTTTCGATTTGAACGGCTTAAGAACGACTGGGAAATCGCCTATGGCGCCCAGCGCATTCAGGCCTTGCTCCGAATTCTCGCAGAATACTGTCTCGGGAATGGGGACCGCACTTTCAGCCGCCATTTTAAAGAGCTTGTTCTTGTTCGCGAGCTGGTCAACGGCCTCCGTATCCGGAAATGGCAAAACCACATGATCAGGGATCTCATTTCGATAAAGTAGCAAGACGTAGGTGGTCGCTTCCGTGATCGGTAGTAGGAAGGTGATGCCAAGAGCACTGATCTGATTCAGAATATCGTCAAAGAAAGCGCGTGGATATCTGTATGGGTCTGAGTAAGTGACCTTCTGCGAACAGTACCGAGAAACGGCCGCCATAGACGTTGGTGCACTTTCACCGACGGCGACCCATAACCCCTTTGAACCCAGAGACCGCACAGCGGCGAGGGAGGCTCGCTGATTTCCGTCGAGTATCAGAATTCTGGGTTCCATGGGTAGAAACGTCCTTTGTTCGTACCGATAGTTTGAGGGCAGTGCTCAATTATCCAGTATAACGGACTCAAATTCTATCGCGTTATGAGAGATGTAATGTCAGGAAAGACAAGAAGATTCCCGATATTAGAGGAAGTTGTGGCATGATACTACCAACGTAGCCGCTCCAGATCTCAATGGGGCTGTGTTGGATTATAAGTAGGGAGAATATCTGTTGAACCGGTTAGTCTATGAGCGGTTTGGCTCAAAAAAAGGATTATTTCTTTACATTTACTACTTGCTTCTTGCTCAGGCTGGTTTGTATAGCCGGTACGCGCATGTCAGGCCAAAAAGAAATCAAAGGCTTGTTTTCGTTTGCAGCGGAAATATTTGCCGCAGTCCTTTGGCAGAGGCCTACGCGCGTAGCCTTGGAAAAGATTCCGCATCCTGTGGTCTGCACTGTGGCGATGGCTTTGCTGCTGACCACAGGGCGAGAAACTTTGCCAACCAGCGAGGACTTTCACTGGAAAGCCACAAAACCGTCAATGTAAGGGACTTCGAGTTTCAGGATACGGATCTTATTGTGGTCATGGAGCCCGCTCAAATAACCTCATTTCATGACAAAATCGGCAAGAAATATCAATTGGTTCTTGCCGGTTCATACTGTGATAGGCCATACCCGTACATTCATGACCCCTTCAACACCTGCGATGAATTCTTCACCCATTGCGAACAACGAGTAATGGAAGCCGTCAGGGGGCTTTGTGCGTAGGAAAAGCAAGGAAGTGAACATTCAGGATTTTTACGCACTGGATTTTGGTGCCATGTGGCACTACTTCAAGTCGGAAACCCTGGCATTCTGGATGATCTGCGTTTATCTGTTTCTAGAGTACGTTCGGCCGCAGTCTATTTACCCGGTGTTGGATTTTCTCCCGTGGACACAAATTGCCGTTTTGGGCGCGTTGGTAGGATGTTTTCTCGATAAAACCGTGCGTTGGGTGTCTTGTTCAATTAACGCCACGTTGATTTTATTTTTTTTAGTGATATTGGCCTCAAGCATTTTCGCGTATAGACCAGATGTTTCATATAGTCAGCTGAATAAGTTCTATACTTGGTTTGTTATCTACTTTCTAATAATTAACATAGTAAATACTGAAAAACGTTTATTTCTATTTATATGTGTGTTTTTTGTCGCAAGTTTCAAGTTGTCCTTGTCATTGTCCATTACTTGGGCGAGTAGAGGATTTTCCTTTGCAGACTGGGGCTTAAGTGGCCCGCCTGGGTTCTTTCAGAACTCAGGAGAGCTAGCTATTCAAATGTTAGTGTTTTGGCCGCTTGCTTGGGCATTTTCTCTGAAGTTAAAACCATACCTAAACAAGGTTAAGTATTTAGTAGTTATCTTAATGCCTGTCACTGCAATCATGGTAATAATGGGCGCTAGTTCGCGAGGAGCTCAGTTAGCGTTATTGGTGCAACTAGTTGTACTCAATTATAAATCAATATTAAAGCCGAAGGTTATAATTTCCTGTTCTATTGTCTTTGCTATCTTGTGGGGCGTATTGCCTGATGAGCAGAAGGAGCGATTTAAAGTCGTAGGTGATGATAAAACATCTCAACAAAGATTGCTGTATTGGGAAAATGGCCTGGAGATGATTAATGATAACCCAGTTTTAGGCGTCGGATATTTTAACTATGTAGTTTACTATGAAAACTATTATTCAGACGATATGCTTTATGATCGAGCTGAGCTGCCGCATAATATATTTGTTCAAATAGGAACTGATGCCGGCTATGTTGGGGTATCGATTTATCTATTATTGATAATTTTTGCTTGGAGAAAGATGACCTCTCTGCAGGTTGCTCTTAGGTCAAAAGGTGATGATTTTTCGCGTCTCCCACGTTATTTAAATATATCGATGATTGGATTTTTAGTTGCAGGTCAATTCGTTACTGTTGCTTATTATCCTTTCTTTTGGATACATTTGTCTCTTGTTGTTTCTTTAAAAAAAGTAGTAGACCGAATGTTAAATTTTAATGGAAGCACTAATAAGAGGTGATATGGACTTATCTATTGTAATTCCAGTATATAATGAACAAGATTTCATTGCTATCTCACTAGAATCTATATTCTCGTGCTTGCAAACTGTAGATTTTGCGTATGAAATCGTTGTGGTGAATAATGGGTCCACTGATGGCACGCTCGATATCTTGGGAAAATTTCGAGATATATCAGTTTTCAGCATAGATCGAACTACAGTCTCCTGTGCAAGAAATTTTGGTGCCCTTAAGGCGAGTGGCGATTTGCTTGCATTCATTGATGGAGATGTTGTAATTACTGTCGACTGGGTAAATGCAATAGCTGCATTGATTGAAGATAATGATGGTAAAGCAATTCTAACTGGGTCGAAATGTAGATCCCGTCCGGATGGCACATGGATAGAGCGATACTGGTTTTCTAGTTTAGAGAGCTCTCATATCAATAGTGGTAATTTGATTATCTCAAGATCAGCCTTCAACTACCTAGGAGGCTTTAACCGAGAGCTTAAAACCGGTGAGGATGTTGACCTTTGCGATAGAGCCAAGCTCAGCGAGGAAGTTACTTTTGTAAAGAACATTAACTTCTCATCTATTCATCTGGATTATCCGAGGACATTGAAGAGATTTTTTCTACGTGAGCTCTGGCACGGGGAGGGGGACTTAAAAAGTTTGCGATTTTTTTTGCAATCCAAGGTGGCATTGGTGTCAGTTTT
>NZ_LSMM01000021.1:0-9515 GCF_001566815.1 Marinobacter sp. Hex_13 | reverse complement strand
TTACTACAATTACCACAGGCCTCACAGCTACAACGGCGGGATCGCCCCTGCGGTGGCCGAAGAAAAACCTAAATCACTGTCCGGTATTAGTTGACCACTACAAAGTTTTGCCCGTCTTCGAGGAACAGGGGGATGATGGCATTCTGCAATATCAATTCCCGGACACCCACAAGGGCGGCAGATGGAGAACCACCAAGCCACGGCATGAAATAGCGGCAATGAAGGAGTTTGTGGACCAAAAGAACAAGAATCTTAGAAAGCTGTGCAAGATGGGAAGAGCATGGAAGAACAAGCACGGCGTTTATATGGGTGGGTTACTGATTGACACGCTGGCTTATAACTTTCTGAAGTCCACCGACACATATGACAACAAGGGTGAAGCCTCTTACGGCGAGCTTTGCCGCGACTTCTTCGAGTTCTTAATGAATCAGCCCAACCAGGACCATTACCAGGCGCTTGGAAGCAACCAGGATGTGAAGGTAAGAAAGAAGTTCCAACGTAAAGCCAGAAAGGCCTACAAACTCACATTGAAGGCCATAGAATCTGGCACTGAGAACATCGCCAATCAGAAATGGAAGAAAGTTTTTGGGCGTCCTTTCCCTGCTGCAATCCAAGATAATGCACTAAAATCTTCTCATACCTGGCGGAATACCGAGCAATTTATCGAAGATGAACATTCCATAGACATTCGTTATGGCATAGACATGGACTGTGATGTTATCAAACAGGATGGATTTAGAGCCGGAGCGTTGAGAGCAATGCTAACCACGGGCATTCGGATCACTCCCAAAAGAAGGCTCAAGTTCACAGTTACCTCATGCGACGTTCCACCCCCGTATACTCTGAAATGGAAAGTCCTGAATAGAGGAGAAGAAGCGCAACGGCGCGATTGTATTCGCGGCCAGATATTTGTCGATACTGGAACCAAGTCCAATAACGAGACAGCAGACTTCAAAGGCGAACACGTTGTGGAGTGCTACGCTATTAAGAACAATGTTGTTGTCGCGAAGTCACGAATTTCCGTGCCCATAGAATAACAAGGACTCATCTAATGGATATAAATTTATCTATAAGGGATAGGGCTGGTAAGACTTTCACACTGAAAACCTCGGAAGAAGCGCGTTCCTTACTAGAGGCGGAAGTACAATATTGGTCCGAGGCAAAAGCAAAGCTTGGGAAGAATCTTACAGGAGCACTTCCATCAATCCCCCAGAACATCAAGGCCTTTCTGGATCAACTTAAATTCTTTGAGGAAGCAGAGTCTTCGGACCCCAAACCCTCAAACATCAATCAGGTGAATCAGAAATTCCAGCAATCAAAGCAGCAATTCACGAACTGGGCCACTCAGAACTGGATATATCGCGGAAATGCTTTCACAGAAGCCATGCTCGCTGCCTTCGAGTACTCACAGGAATCAGGCAATGCTTTCTTGGACGCCATAATCAATAACCGAGCCCACCTACATGGGAATCCGCCATCACTGAATACCTTTACAGGCATATTGATGGCCTATGAGTATTACTTTCAAGACCGCTCACATCTTGTTAAGCGCCGTAACGCAGAGAAAAAATCATTCACAACTCTTAGGAATGACCTTGAAGATGAGCGCAACAGGCTGGTATCCGAGATAGTGGAATTTCGGAACGAGATCGATTCCTGGAAAGATGGAACGCAGGAAGACTTCAAGGGCTGGTTTGGTCGGATACAGAAGCAGACCGCAGAATGGTTTACCCATCACAAAGAGCGGTCGGACGAGGCCATTGACGATCATTCAGCGCTCTTTAATAAAATGGCAGATCATGCGGTCAGTCGTGTTCAGGAGCTTGAAGAGCTTTATCGGGAAAAGCTGCGTCTGGCCGCGCCTGCCACTTACTGGGCAAATCGCGCCAGGAACCTGAATTTTCAAGGGTTACTGTGGGCCTGCCTCCTGATCGTAACCTCTGTTGCAACTATCGCGGGAGCTGGCTGTTTCTTCTGGGGTTGGCTACATAAAGAGCCTGTGCCATTTGGCTTGCAGAGCTTGCAAGGTGTCGCTTTATTTGGCGCTACTGCCGCCGCTGCTGTGTTCCTGATCAGAATGTTGTCAAAACTGACTTTCAGCGCCTTCCATCTACAACGTGATGCCGAAGAGCGGGAACAGCTCACCCACCTGTATTTGGCCTTGATTCATGAAGGCGCCCTGGATACTGATTCACGGGATATTGTGCTCCAGGCCCTGTTCAGCCGCGCCGATTCTGGCCTGCTTGGCGGTGACCACGGGCCCACCATGCCTAGTCCGGCAGACATCATTGCTGGCGTTTCCCGGGTAAAAAGCTGATGTTTTTCAACCGGTTAATCACATATTTCTCTCAGCAGTGCCGTCAACCGTCGGTTGACAACATGCATCTGATGCCGGGCTATTTCTGGCACAACCCCCCCCTCACAGGGTCATTCAGTTGGCTGCTGCCCGGGGCGAGAAAACCGCTCAAAAGGCGGTTTTCTCATGTCTGGCCTGCCGGTTATTGTCCGGGCACCCGCTTCAGCTGGCTAACTCCAGGCTCGAGTTCCGCATTGCAACGCCGCAAGCCGGCAAGTTATAATCGCACCAACACAACCGCCACGCTTAGTGCCTGCAAGGGTAACGCGCAACCTTGGCGGTTTTTTTATGCCTGCTTACAACGCATTGTCTTCGGAGGCAGGCATGCCTGAACAGTACAAAAAACCTGCGCTTACCTTTGAGCAGCAACTGTCTCACCTGCAAAACCGTGGCTTGGTGATTAACGATCAGGCTGATGCCTTGCTAAAGTTGTCTGCCATCAGTTACTACCGCCTCAGTGGTTATTGGTTTCCTTTCCGTTTACGGGATAAGAACGGCCAGCCAGAAAATCATTTTATTGCCGGGACAGGTTTCGATCAGGTACTGGAGCTATATGAATTTGACAGGCATTTGCGCGCTCTAGTGATGGACGCCATTGAACGGGTCGAAGTGGCTGTTCGTACGCGCATCACCTACCACATGGGGCATACTTACGGCGCTTTTGGCCACACAGTCGCCGCCAATTTCCATCCGAAATTTGATCATTTTAATTGGCTAAAAAAACTGGAAATGGAAGCCAGCCGATCCTCCGATCAGTTTGTTCGCCATTACAAAGAAAGATACAACGGCTTTCCAACATTACCCGTATGGATGCTGACTGAAGTCATGAGCTTTGGTGCTTTATCCTTCTTTTACAAAGGATTGAAAAATCCCGATAAAAGAGCTGTAGCGGCCTACTTTAACCTGCACCCAAAACGCTTGGGAGACTGGCTGCATACTCTGACATATGTCCGTAATGTCTGTGCGCACCATAGTCGTCTCTGGAATCGGGAGCTGGCCATTCGGCCCGATAAAGCAAAGGAGCCAGAGTGGCAGCCCCCTGTAACCCCACGGAATGACAGGCCTTTCTATATCCTGCTGATGCTGCGTTATTTATTGCGACAATCGGGCAATGGCGATGAGTGGGCAGTACAAATAGATAGGCTGCTGACACCTATTACACAAACCAATACATACCGTCTTGCCATGGGCATACCGGAAGATTGGAAGGATCACCCCCTGTGGAAATAAAACCGAATATTAAATTCCAGGAAGAATACAGTGCCAAACTCCCAGCACTGACGCTGCTTACTAACCTGGGCTGGTCTTTTATTTCTCCTGAGAAAGCCCTGGCGGCCCGTGACGGCAAGGCCGATGAGGTAGTGCTGCGCAAGGAACTACGTGCCGAGCTACAGAAACGCACTTTCACCTTTTCAGGAAAACGCTATCCGCTATCGGAAAAATCCATCGACAACCTGATTGCCGAGGTATGCAGCCCGGCCTTGAACGAAGGGCTTCTCACTGCCAATGAACGCCTCTACAACCATCTTCTGTACGGCATATCCGTTACTGAATTTGTTGATGGCAAGAAAGCCAGCCCGACCATAGCCCTTATTGACTGGCACGACCCTGCCAACAACAGCTTCGTGGTTACTGAGGAATTTACTGTTACCCGGTCTGGTGGCGTGGAATCACGCCGTCCGGATATCGTCTGTTTTGTGAATGGTATTCCGCTTGTGGTGATTGAAGCCAAGCGCCCGGACGGGAGCTCGAAGAAAGGGCCAACCATTGACGAGGGTATCTCGCAAAGCCTGCGCAATCAGCGGCACGACGAAATCCCTTTGCTGTTTGCCTACAGCCAGATGCTGCTTTCCATTAACGGCAACGAAGGCCGCTATGGCACCTGCCACACCCCGGCCAAATTCTGGTCGGCCTGGCGAGAGGAAGATATTACTGATGCCGATATGGCTGCTATCAAGAACAGGGTTCTGTCGAGTGAGCAGCTTGCGAGCTTGTTTAACCATCGCCCTGC
Organism: Marinobacter sp. Hex_13; assembly: GCF_001566815.1. Taxonomy (NCBI): domain Bacteria; kingdom Pseudomonadati; phylum Pseudomonadota; class Gammaproteobacteria; order Pseudomonadales; family Marinobacteraceae; genus Marinobacter; species Marinobacter sp. Hex_13. Next base: position 5,148 of record NZ_LSMM01000021.1, on the reverse strand, counting down.
AGCCGACCTGGAGTGGTATCAAAACCTGATCGCCGGGGGCGAGTTGGCGGTAACCGGCCAGGATCAACTGCTGATTAGCCTACTCAGCCCTGCTCGCCTGCTGGAGATGACCCGGTTTTTTACCCTTTTCGATAAGAAGGCCGGCAAGATCGTAGCTCGCTACCAACAGGTTTTCGGCATCAAGCGGCTGATCGAGCGCATCAATACCCGTACCCCTGGAGGAGGCCGTGAGGGCGGTGTTATCTGGCACACCACAGGTTCGGGAAAGTCGTTCACGATGGTCTTTCTAAGCAAGGCACTGATTCTGCACGATAGCCTGAAGCAGTGCCGCATTGTGGTTGTCACTGATCGGGTGGATCTGGAGACGCAGCTCAGCAAAACCTTCGCCTCGGGTGGCGAGCTGGCGGGCAAGAAAGACAAGAGCGCAGCGATGGCCACCTCTGGCAAGCGCTTGGCAGAGCAGATTGGCAAGGGCACTGAGCGAATCATCTTTTCACTGATCCAGAAGTTCAACACCGCCACCAAGCTCCCTGAGTGCGTCAATCTTAGCGCGGATATTATCGTGCTGATCGATGAAGGGCATCGCAGCCAGGGCGGTGAAAACCATATCCGTATGAAGCAAGCCCTGCCTAATGCCTCTTTTGTGGCCTTTACCGGCACGCCCCTGCTCAAGGATGACAAGACCACCAATAAGTTCGGCCCCATCGTGCACGCCTACACAATGCAGCGCGCCGTGGAAGACAAAACTGTTACGCCGCTGCTGTATGAAGAGCGCATTCCTGACCTTGATGTGAATGAGCGCGCCATAGATAGCTGGTTTGAACGCATCACCGAGGGGCTATCAGATGAACAGAAAGCCGACCTGAAAAGAAAATTTGCCCGCAAAGGTCAGGTGTATGGTGCTGACGATCGAATCCGGATGATTGCATTGGATATTGCCAACCACTTCGTCAAAAACATTGATGAGGGCCTGAAGGGGCAACTCGCCTGCGATAGCAAGGCTGCTGCTATCAAGTATAAGCAATACCTGGATGAAGCCGGTTTGTTTGAATCAGCGGTGGTAATGAGCCCACCAGACACACGGGAGGGCAATACGGCTGTCGATGAAGCTGCCACACCGGAGGTCTCCCAGTGGTGGAAGGACAACGTGGGTAGCCAGGATGATCAGGCTTACACCAAGCACCTGGTTGAGCGATTTGAACAGGATGACTCACTCAAGATACTGATCGTGGTGGATAAGCTGCTGACGGGATTCGATGAGCCAAGGAATACCGTGCTCTACATCGACAAGCCACTTAAGGAGCACAATCTGATTCAGGCTATTGCCCGGGTTAACCGGCTACATCCCAAGAAGAAGTTTGGCCTGTTAATCGACTATCGCGGCATTCTTGCTGAGCTGGATACCACTATCCAGAAGTATCAGGATCTGGCCTCGCGCACCCAAGGCGGCTACGACATTAACGATATTGCCGGCCTCTACAGCCAGATGAGCACCGAGTACAAACGCCTGCCACAGCTATACAAGCAACTCTGGGCGATTTTTGACGGCGTCAAGAATAAGAACGACATTGAGCAACTTCGCCAGGTATTGGTACCGAAGATTAAGGAAAACACGTCTTCCAAGGCTGGTGAACAGGGTGAATTGGTAGATGTTAACCTCAAGGTGCGTGAAGACTTCTATGAGGCCTTAACTGCTTTCGCCAGTTGCCTTAAAGTGGCCCTGCAATCAGCAACCTTCTTCGAAGACAAGAGCTTTAGCGATGACGATCGCCGCCATTACAAGGAGACCGTCAAGCAGTTCTCCAGCCTGCGCCAAATGGTGCAACGAGATGCCGGCGAAAAGGTCGACTATGACGAATATGCTGAGCAGGTAAAAAAGCTTCTGGACAAGCATGTCGTCGGCGTAGATGTCAAAGAACCTGGCGGTGTGTATGAAGTCGGCAAGATGGGCCAAAAACCGCAACCGGAAGACTGGAGCGAAGAGAAAACCCGCAATGAAACCGATATCATCAAGACTCGTGTAACCCGAATGATCGAGCAGGACCTTCGAGACGACCCCTACGCACAGGAGGCGTTCTCCAAACTTCTGCGCCAGGCAATTGAAGAAGCCGAGAAACTGTTTGACCACCCCCTTAAGCAATACATGCTGTTCCAGGAGTTTGAAGAACAGGTCCGGGACCGCAAGTTGAGTGATATTCCGGATGCCTTTTCCGGTAATCGCCATGCTCAGGCGTATTTTGGCGTATTCAAGAAACTATTGCCCGAAGCTTTAGCTGTCATGGACCAACAAATCCAAGACAAATGGGTGAAGCTCGCCTTTGATGTCGACCAGTCTGTGGAAGCGTCTGTTGCGGAAAACTCCATTAACCCACAGAACATCGAAGCCGATATTCGCAAGAAGCTTCTTCCTCGCATGTTCCAGGAGTGCAAAGCCATTGGTGGCGGCATGGACCAGGCAAAAAAAATCGTGGAGATGGTAGTGCAGATTACCCGTGTCGGCTTGAGTGGGATGTAAATCTGATGGGAGTTCCGATCAGAACTGCTGGGCAACGCTTGCATTTTTGCTACGGCGACGAGCACATTTCCTTTGAGCGCATCGAGAGGCCGAAAGCCACGGGAAAAGTCCTGATCAAGGTTCATCCTGACTGTCGCGTAATGGCCTTGGTGCCCCACAATACAAGTAACGACGCTGTCCTGATGGCCGTAAAGAAACGAGGGCGCTGGATTTACGAGCAACTGCGCGACTTCCGAAGACAGATGGAACACGCCACGCCACGCAAGTACATCAGTGGTGAAAGCCACTATTACCTTGGCAAACAGTATCTTCTCAAGGTGATTGAGGCACCTAATCGGGCTCCAACCGTCAAACTACTGCGCGGAAAGCTGGAAGTTTCTGTAAGAAGAAAAAGCCCTCAGAAGGTACGTGAACTTCTGGCCGAGTGGTACAAGGCACGCGCCAAGGAAACCTTTTCCAAGCGGTTAGACGCCTTATTGGAGCAGACACTCTGGGTGCCCGGCCGCCCTCCCATTCGCGTTTTGACTATGAAAACTCAATGGGGAAGCTGTTCACCAAATGGCAGGCTCACCCTCAACCCCCATTTGGTTAAGGCACCAAGAGAGTGTATTGATTACGTCATCCTGCACGAGCTTTGCCATATCGCCGAACACAACCACAGCGAGAGGTTTTATCGGCTCATGGCACAGGTAATGCCAACGTGGGAAGCCACCAAGGAGCGATTGGACGGCATGGCCAGCCGGATATTGGACTTGTAACGGCTAACGACGCGCCGGCACACACCAAGTGGAAGAAGAGGGCTATCATGAGCATGCCGATAACGAAGGGGGCGGCATTACAGAATCTCCTTTCCCACAAGGGGATCATTCCCCCTTGTAATAGACAGCTTGATCGACTGATCACATACTGTCCGCTCCTGGGTACTTGTCAGAAGAGCCAAAGCCATGAAACCAGAGGTAGAACGCCCAAAAAACAGCGATGCGGTGAGAAAGCCTCCTCGCAAGGAGAACCCTCCTTTCTCGGAGATCGATTTGCTGAAAAATCTCGACGCGCATGGTGCTCATGCTGATGAGCTCGCCCTGCCTTCAGCTTCTGAGATGGGGGAGTGATGGTGAACCCATCAAGACACGGTGAGGTTGTTATGCACAACCATCCGCACCCAGGAGAAGTCCTGAAAGAAATGGTGATGGCACCCTTGGGTCTATCCGTAACCGAGGCCTCAAGCCGTTTCTCAATATCTCGTGCCGATATGCTGAGCGTGTTAAACGGCAAGGCAGGCATCAGCTCTGATCTGGCTGAACAGCTTGAATTGGCAGGGGCCGGCACTGCGCGTGCATGGCTTGCTTTGCAAGCCAACTATGACTTGTGGGCGTCCCAGCAAGACAGGAAATAGCCTGTTCACCGGTACCGGTAGACCCCGCTACCAGATCGTTTCGCATACGAAACCGCCTGGATTTCACAATAAAAAAGCCTGGCTATAAAGCTAGTCTTTGACCACTTCATAGTTAGTTAGATCAGGCAGGAAAGAAGCGGAGGACCCACATACGTCGCATAGAACCTTAACGACAGACTCCACTTCCACCATGGCAGAGATTTTCATTTCCGCCTCCAAGCTTATATGAATGGGCAGTGTTACTGTTCCGAAAGAAGCTCGCTCGGGGAAACACCAAGCGCGTTGCTGATTTGATGAATTTTCAGCAGGGTGATGTTCTTCTCGCCACGTTCAATATGGCCCATATAACTACGATCAAGGCCAGCCTGACTCGCAAGTTCTTCCTGGGACAGCCCTCTCTCCTTACGCAAGGCCCTAACCTTTGAGCCAAACGCCTGTAGACGAGCATCTTGCATGAAAGTCTCACCTTAAAAGTGAGGACTATCATTTTTTGATGCCTATTCATCCACGGACTATAATGCTCATTTTCATGTTAAGGGAACTATGCACATCCAAAGAAATTCATCCTGCCCATGTGGGAGCGGAAAAAAGTTTAAAAAATGCTGTATTAACAGGCAGTTGCCGGCAGATTCCATCTACCAAGAGGCTTTCTATAACGTCATCAATCAAGCACTTCCATACCCGATCGGCTCGCCAGCCGAAAATTCCGTCGAATTCCAGAGGCTTGAGGACTGGGCGAATTCCTATCTATCCCAAATAAACCAAGACCATCCGTTATATTCTGTCCTCTCAGACCACTTGTGTACGCACCAGCAAATTATTGACCTCGCCAAAAGCCTGCAAATCTGGGATTACATATCAGTGGCAGAGCCTCTCTTTGACGCCTGGCTGTCAGCGCAAAATGAGTAATTTTGGATTTGACCTATCAGGAAGGCCTTTCATGTCCATATCTCTTCATATGTACATATACGATTAGGGCCAGCTATATAACCCGTACGTCCGGGCCTTCCAGGGTATGTTCATAGTAAGGCGCGTTTTCCGGCACCATCACATTCAGATGCCGCTCCAGATCGCCGCGCACATCCGGGTCGGCATTTTCGTTGATGGTCAGCGAGGCGGAGGTGTGCTGGATAAAAAGATGCAGCAAGCCCACCTTCACCTCTGCCAGCTCCGGCAAGCCTTGCAGCACCTCACGGGTCACCAGGTGACAACCACGGCGTTGTGCCGCCAGCGTCAACGT
>NZ_LSMM01000020.1:0-9666 GCF_001566815.1 Marinobacter sp. Hex_13 | reverse complement strand
GAACAACCCCAGGCCCTGGAAGAGGATGGCAACAACGGCGCCACCACCTACCACAACGCCTTCAACGCCATCCCCGCGGACCGCACCTGGCGGCCCCAGGTCGAGCATCGCCCGTTGATGGACGGCCCCCAGGTTGCCATTGTCACCGGCCCTAAGGGCGAAGAGATCCATTGCGACGAACACGGGCGCGTCAAAGTGCGATTCCCCTGGGATCGCTACTCAAAGAATGACGAACACAGCAGCGCCTGGCTCAGAGTCAGCCAGGGCTGGGCCGGGGGCCAGTATGGTTTCATGGCGCTGCCGCGAATCGGCAACGAAGTCATCGTCAGCTTCCTGGACGGCGACCCGGACCAGCCGATCATTACCGGAAGAACCTACCACGCCACCAACACCCCGCCGTACGCGCTGCCGGAGCACAAGACCAGAACCACTCTCAAGACCCAGACCCACAAGGGTGAGGGCAGCAACGAACTGCGATTCGAGGACGAAGCGGACAAGGAACAGATCTACGTCCACGCCCAGAAAGACCTGGACCTGCTGACGGAAAACAACCGCACCGAGGTGGTTAAAAACGAAAGCCACCGAACGGTGGATAACAACGAGTTCAGCAATATCAAGGGCAGCGACCACTGCACTGTGGATGGTGAGAAGCGACAGACAGTCGGCGGCGACTGCAGTCAGAACATCGGTGGCACTTTCCACCAGAAATCCGCCCAGGGCACGCTAAGTGAAGCGGGCACCGAAGTTCACCACAAGGCAGGCGCTAAAGTGGTGCTGGACGCGGGTGCAGAACTCACCATCTCCGCCGGTGGCAGCCTGCTGAAACTGGACCCGAGCGGCGTGACGCTGGCGGGGCCCGGTATCAAGATCAACTCTGGTGGGGCACCGGGCAGTGGTTCCGGGCAGGGCGTGGTGATGGCGGAAATGCCCCAGAACCTGGAGGGGCTGGTCCATCAGGCCATTGAGCCAGCAGCGCTGCCCGAAGTGCCACTCACCGCACCACAGTTCAACAACCTGATGTCGGATGCACCTTTCTGTGAAGAGTGCGTGAAGTGTCGAAATGGGGTGTGTGATGTCTGAATCGCAAGGTTTTTGCACATGTCTTGACGATGTTCGTCAGCAGGCTGGGCCCGAAAGCGCCATCTATCTTGTACTGAGTGGCACCAGTGCTTCGAAGCCCGTTCGTCATTTTTACGTCATGGATGGCTTGACCGCCCTTCCGCTGTTTCAGGGCACTCAATACGCGGGGTGGCACGAAGTCATGCCATTCCTGGCACAGGTAACGGAAACAAGCGCATTCCTGGGCTGGATCGACGAATCCGACAGTGCCGACTGGGGCTGGGGATTAGTGAGTAACGCCACGCTGGAGGAGGTGTTCAGCCACATCCGCAGCCTGACCAAGATTCTCCTGCCAGACCGACAAGAGGTGTTCTTTCGCTATTGGGACGCACGGTATTTTGGCGCGATTCTGGAAAGCGTTGATGAGACATGCCGCGCCCAATTGATGGGGCCGATAGCAACCGTGGTGTTGCCTGGAGGCGAGGTCATTGAGCACCCGGGTGCCCCGGATACCGCCAAACCTGTAGAAGAGTTTCCATGGTTTGTTCTGCCCGCCGAAGCTCTGAAGAAAATTGCAGCCCTGTGCTGGGGTCAGCTGGTGGACAATACGGTTTCGGCGCTTGGCAAGAAAAAGCAGACGCCCCTGGTTCGGTATCCTGAGCCCATCGCCCGCCAGAAAGTTGAACGTCATTTACGGCGGTTGACCAGCGGTGACGCCATCACCGAGCTGTCTCCGGAACACGTGCAAACCATACACGAAGCTCTGATGCGTGAGGCATTGCAGGGCGCACACTGATTGAGGATGAATCAATGATCGAGTCACGGACGGCTCTTCAGGCTTCAGAACAGACATCCGGCGCACTTCCGGATATCAATGCCATTACCCGGGAACTTCGGGAATCCCTTTCCAATTCCTACGATGACTGGCGTGACGGCTGGTTCTCATCGATCTTCATGGGGCATGAACAGGTTCTGGAGGTCAATGGTGAGAACAACCGTGAGGACGTCAGTGAAAACGAGATTGTCTCGTCCACCGTTGCGCCTTGCGAGGAAACCCGAAAAATCAAGATTGCCCACTTCCATGAGAACGTGAGCAAGACCCCGATACCGTCCACGCGTTTCCAGATTCAGGAAAATACCGGATGGATATTCGATAGCTGGGACACGATTCACAGCGGCACCACGGATGAAAATGGCCTTGCGGAAGTGCCGGTCACTCCCGGAAAGGAATACCGGGTGGTGATGTCTCCCGATGTCTCCCAGGCGGAGATGGATGCGCTCTATCAAACCTACGAGAGCTTCGTAGACCGTTGCTGCGCTCTGCTTGAAAGCACCTGGAACAGCGGCGCCCGCCAGGAATGGGACAGTTATCTGTCAATGAGCTCCACGGAACAGTCGCTGGCCGTTTACGGCCGTCTTCAGGAAGGCATCGCGGATGGCTTTACCGCCGTGTTGGATGATATCCGTCGTATCTACGACGTAATCTGCGGTTTGTTGGATTACGACTTCAGCAACCTGCCAGACGATCTTCAGGAACAGATGGAGACGCTGAAAAAAGCCGACGATGCCTATCTCAAGGCGTGCCTTGTGGCTAACGACGAGATCTTCCTGTTCCTGGTGATGTACACCGTTCGTCAGTATTTCAGGCTTCTGTCACCCACTCAGGTAGCTGAAGTCTCGGGCGAGCTGGTTGGGCAGATCCTGTTCGACGTAGTGGTTGGGCTGATCATCACCGGAGGTGCCGGCCTGGCAGCCAAGTATGGTGTCCGTATTGGCAGCAAAGCGGTTGCAGGTGCGATGAACGTGGCGGATGGCGCACGCACCAACAAAAATATTCTCGGGGAATTTCTTGGCCAGTTTGCCAGGGAGTTCCAGGATTTCATGGAGGATATCGGTACCAATCACCGCGCCATCCAGGTGGCCGGCGGTAGCCGCCTGAACCCGTCCAGCACCCAGCCCGGTCCGGACGTTCGAAACCGCAATGCGATGTATCAGCAGATTGCTGACGATGACGAGGTTGTGAACTTGCAGGCTGGAGGCCGTGATCATGCTGCCGCCAGTGAGGCCAGCAAGGCTCCGGTCCGGGATGATCCATCACCCTCTGAAACCGATCAGGGCCGGGTCACGCAGGACAATGAATCCACGGAAAGCGTGGAAGACCCGATCAGCACGGTTACTGGTGAAGAGGTGCTTGAGCTGACAGATGCGCGCCTCAGCGGCCCGTTGCCCTTCGAATTCAAGCGGGTGTATCGCTCCGGCAGCAGTGATCGGCGCCTGGATATGGGTTACGGCTGGCGCCATAGCCTGAACCATGGCCTGAGCTTTGACGGCAACAGCATCACCTGGCATGACCACGAAGGTAAGAATACCCGTCTTCCTGAGCTGGATAGCACCCCCTTTGGCACCAACTCTCAGACCGGCATGGCCGCCTGGAAAGACGGCGAGCAGATTGTTGCCTGCGTCGGGGAGAAAGCACCACGCTACCACTTCCGCCGGGAGGGGGATCGTGGTGTGCTGGTGCAGATCTCCGATCGATACGGCAACAAACTGCAGGTTGGCTATGACCTCCACGGCCAATTGGAGCGAGTGGTCAGTGATGCTGGAGACGCCCTCGCATTCGAATTTGACGGCCCTTATCTCAAAGCGGTCAACCGCCTGCGACGTAAGCTGACCGACACCGGTTACCAGTGGCAGGCGCTGAGGACCGAACGCCGATACAGCTACGATGACGGTGATGACCTGATCGCGGCTGAAGATGCGATCGGTGGTATCGAACGCTACGGTTATGACAACCACATGCTGACCAGCCGTCAGCTTGCTGGCGGATACAGCTTCTATCTGGAATGGGACGAAGCCTCGCCCAAAGGGCGTTGCATTCACCAATGGGGCGACAGTGCCCAGATTGATACCCGGTTTGAGTGGGACGACGATAACCACAGCTGCACCGTCAGCTACGTCGACGGGAGCAAGGAGATTTGGCGATACGACGGTGCAGCGCAACTGCAGGAAAAGATCGACCCGGACGGTGCCAAACACATCAGCGAGTACGATGAAAAAGGCCGCCTGCAGGCCACCGTTGACCCCATGGGCGCCCGCACCGAGTACCAATACGACAGCAACGGACGCCTGCAGGGTAAAACCGGCCCCGACGGCCAGCCTGTTCTCTTCACCTATCGCAAAGGGCGGATCGCGGAAATCCACCGCAGCGGCCAGACCTGGGCGTTCGACTATACCCAGCACGGTGACCTCGCCCGCGAAACCGATCCAAAGGGACGGGTTACCCGCTACAGCTACAACCCCGAGGGCCAGCTAACTCAGGTAAACCTGCCCGATGGCCGAACCCACAAATGGGGCTGGAACAACCACGGCCAACTGATCGAGGAAACCACCCCCACCGGTGCTTTCTACCAATACCGGTACGATGAATTTGGCCAGTTATTGGCCAAGAAAGACGCCCGTGGCGCCATTACCCGTTATCAATACGATGGCCTGGGGCGGGTGACGGACGAAATTCTCTCTGGCAACCGGCGCCGACAGTACCACTACAACCACTACAACAAAGTAACGCGTTTTGTTGACGAGAAGGGCCGGGAAACCTGCTACGAATACGGCAACAACCTCCACCTGCTGACCCGACGCATTAACCCGGACGGCAGCGAATTGCGCTACCGGTATGATCACCACCGTTTCCTGCTCACCCACATCGAGAACGAACGTGGTGAAGAGTATCGCATCGACTATTACCCGAATGGTCTGGTCAAACAGGAAACGGCTTTCGACGGTCACAGGACGGCTTACCAGTACGACCTGAACGGTCACCTGATCGAAAAAGCTGAGTACGGCACGTCCACAGACGTACTGCAGACCACGGCCTACGAGCGGGATGAGCTCGGTCAACTACTGAAAAAAGTGCTGCCAGACGGCCGTGAAATCCAGTACGGCTATAACGCCGACGGTAAGCTGAGCGCTGTGGATGACGGGCGCTGGCCATTGGCCTTTGAGTACGATGAATTCGGCCTACTGAAAACGGAGCACCAGGGTTGGGCGACCCTTCGTTACCAATACGACGAGATGGACCGCTTGCGCGGCATGGTGCTCCCGGATGGTCAGTCGCTGACCTACCAGCATGATAAAACTGGCCTTCTGTCTGGCATCGACCTCAACGGAAAACAACTAACCCGCCATCGCATGGCTTCCACCGGCGAGGAAGTCGAACGCCAACAGGGCGACCTGTTGAGTGCCTATGTCTACGACGAAGAAGGCCGTCTGACCCAGCACCGGGTGCACCAGGGCCGCATCAAGGACATCGCTGCCCAGCGGGATTACCAGTACGATCCAAACGGCAACCTAAAGGCCATTCAGGACAGCCGCAAAGGCCTGCGGGAATACGTTTACGATCCCATGGACAGGCTGGTTGGCGTGCGAGGCGACCTCTACGAACAATTGATCCACGACCCAGCCGGCAACCTGCTGGAACAAAGCCAAAGCCCGGCCAGTGGAAACACCGCCAACGTACGCGGCAACCGGCTCACCATGCACGGTGACTGCCACTACGAATACGACGAATTCGGCAACCTGACTGAAGAACGCCGTGGTAGGGACCAGAAACTGGTCACCCGCTACACCTACGACTGCGAACATCGCCTGAGCAGCGTCACCAAACCGGATGGCAGCACCTGGCACTACGAATACGACGCCTTCGGCCGCCGCATCGTCAAAACCAACGGCCTGACACGAACCGAATTCCTCTGGCAGGGCGATCGCCTGATCGCCGAGGAAACCGGCGACCAGTACCGCACTTACGTCTACGAGCCAGATACCTTTAAACCCCTGGCACTGGTAGAAGGCTGCGGCCCCGAACAGGCCAGCATTTACTATTTCCACCTGGACCACCTGGGCACACCCCAGGAACTCACCAACGCCGAGGGTGACCTCGTCTGGTCGGTGACTTACCGGGCCTACGGCAACGTTGTTCGCGCCCTGGTCAACGAAATCGACAACCCGATCCGCTTCCAGGGCCAATACCACGACCCGGAAACCGGCCTGCATTACAACCGCCACCGGTACTACAATCCCAACACCGGGCGCTTCTTGACCCCGGACCCGATTGGGCTTGCGGGTGGGTTGAATAACTACCAGTATGTGCCTAATCCTACGGGGTGGGTGGATCCGTTGGGGTTGACGTCGCAGCCGAAAAACGGGCCGGAATCAGGCGGGAATGGAGGCTCAGATAGTGGGGTTCCTGATGCTCGTGATGAGGGGCCTGAAGTTCCGATAAGCGAGCCAGTAACAGATCGAACTCCAAATGAAGCAGGTGTGGTTCGTGAGTTCGTCACTGATTCCGACCAGGTCTACTATCGGGTTTTTTCTGGTGATAGAACTGTTGGTGGCTTCCTCACCGCCGTCAAGCCAAATAGCAGTGCCTTTGCGAGAGAGGCGTTAGCGCTGCCCCGAATGAATAATGCGGATATGATTCAGGAAGTATTGGTTCCGGCAGGGACAAGGTTGCGGAGATCAAGAGCCGCACCAATACAAGCAGATGACACCTTTCCCGATAGGCGGGGTGGAGCCGAGCAATTTGAACTGTTAGACCGGATTCCGATAGTGAATTTCCGGCCAGGGGAGCCACTACAATGACTTCGATAAGTTTTTCAGGGTCTATCATAAATATTGATGGGAAGTCTGTTCAGTTATCTCATGGCATTGTGGAAGCGTATGAGTTGTACGGAGTCATAGTTGTTCTCCTTGATCCAGATTCTGATATGGGTACAGTGGCCCAGTTTCGAAACCTCATAGGACTAAAAATGAATGGACACATGTTGTGGGAAGCGGAGTTGCCTACAAACAAAAAATCCGATGTTTACTGGAAAATTTCCCAGAAAAATCCTCTTAAGGCGTGTTCGTTTTCATCTTTTGAGTGTGAAATAGATAGTAATAACGGGAAGATTATAAAAAAAGAGTTTTATAAATGATCTGGTGAATATTAATAATTAGGTTTTGTGTGTATAACAAGTGTAAATTTAAGCTTCTATTATAGGGAAATAGTGAACGTAATTGCTGAAAAGCCTTGGATCTATGTACTTATTGAGGATAGAGACGCTTGGATACTGACGGTAATGATCAGGTATGGGGCAGCAGAAAATGACATGAGTGTTAAGCTACTGGAGGCAGAGGTGAATAAGTTAAAAGCTGAACCAGACTATATCGATCGGCTCGTTAATGACATTAATAAAAATCCACAGAATTATAATTGTAGAGAAATTCGACCAGCAGTTTGGCCAAGATAGATTGGGCTGCTCAACGGAGGCAGGCCCCGTTTGCCGGAAGTGCAAAGGCTGATCAAGTGCATTTTTAGAATACTTGTAATAAATCTAGCGTGCTGTGAGAAAGAGTGGGCATATTTATCAGAAAATAACGGGAGCGAAAATTTTCCGTTTGTGTTTTGGACAAGGAAGGAGGTATCTATCTTAGATGAATCCAAGGTTTCTGTTAGAGATGTGAATACTTTAATCTATGATCAATTGGCGGCTCTTCATGATGAGTATACAGGAAGCAAAACAGTTGGTTTTAGATGCGTTTAGATACCACGCACCAAGTTGGATAAACCTCAGAACCATTGCGGAGTTTATTCAGTGGGCGGAATTTGAGAGCCCAACGGATGACGAAATTCTGGTTTGTGTTGATGCTCTCATTGCATCGGGTGACATTGTCAAAGTGGCGTCGGGCTGGCAAATTGCATCTGCGGCTAAGTAGCGATATCAGAAAATTCTGTACCGGCTTGTGAACGATCGTTCGTGTTCGACCAATCTGGAAAGGCATTGTAGTCGACCTCACTCCACACACTGAACCTCATCCTCCACCACCAGATACCTAGCCGGCAAATCCGGCAGTGAGGTTGTAATCAACTCCTCCAGCCTGCCAGACGCTCGCAATTCACTGAGCCCTTCGTTGAATTTCTCCAGATACCGTTCACTTTCTGGCACCTGTTTGGACAGGATCAGGTACAAGTAATCCGATTGCAGCGGCGCGGTGTGGAAGGTGATCTTGCCGCTGAGGCCGAGCTCTTTCAGCATGCCCATGCCCACGGCGGGCTCCATTGGAAACAGGTCGATTCGGCCAGCCGCAAGTTTGCGGAAGTTGGATTCGTCGGAGGTGGTGACATCGGCACTGATGGTGCCGGCGGCGACGGCTTCCTCGAATTCCTCGCCGTAGTTGTAGTCCTGGGTCAGCCCTATGCGATAGCTCTCCAGGTCTTTTACGTCTTCCCAGTCGAAATCCATGCTGGTGCGATGAAACAGGGCGTAGTTATGGGCGACGATTGGGTCGCTGAAGTGGAAATGCTTTAGTAATTTCTTTCGACAGGTCCAGGCAACTGAACCGTCCCACCGGCCTTTTTCCGCCAGAAGGCGAGCGCGGGACCAAGGGAAAAAGCCATAGGATACGGGAATGTCTTTCTTGGCGAAGGCCAGGGTGACGATTTGGGAAATGACCCCGTAATGAGGTGGTGTGTTTTCCATGTAGGGAGGCCAGTGCCCATTGGTGAGCCTGATGGTCGGAGCCGCTTCGTCGGCTTGAAGCGGCAAGGCGAGGGCGCAGGCCATCAGCGCACTGGTAAGGGTAGTGTAGAGGTGACTCAATAGCTGCCTGATCAACCGAATGAGTCGTCGATCGTGCTTGGGCGATCCCTGCTTAAACATCTGTCCATCCACCAAAGCAGGTGCTGGCCGGATGGCGGGGGTGGTTCACAACACCGTCATCGATCGGTCGCACTAGAAGTTGATGATAGTCAAAGAGTAGCAGTCGCTCAGATCATTACAACCAGTCGGTTTTGGGGATGCCTAGCGGTGATTGCCCCTCAGGGCTTTGACCTTTTCTTCCAGCATTTCCGCATTGGCCTCCTGCGCGGTTGCTGGCTCACCGGCAATGAGTTCAATCCGCGACCAGAAGCGCTTGGGAAGATGTTTCAACGCAGGCCCGCCGCAGTGGCTGAAGAAGCTGCCCCACAGGCCTCGCAGGGCCATGGGAACGACTGGTACCGGGCGTCGCTCCAGGATAATATCCACGCCGCCGCGGAAGGTGGCTACCTCACCGTCGGAGGTCAGGCGGCCCTCGGGAAAGATGCAGACGACATGGCCGGCGTCCAGTTCTTCGTCAATGCGCTCGAAGGCGGCGTCGTAGATCTCCGGTACCCGATTGCGGGAGCCAATGGGAACGGTTTTGGCAAGCTTGAAAATCGCGCCGAGTACCGGCGTTTTAAAGATCTGGTAGTCCATCACGAATCGGACAGGCCGCCTGATCGCGCCGGCGATCACGAGGGCGTCCATGTAGGTGACGTGGTTGCAGACCAGCAGTGCCGGTCCTTCCTCGGGAATGCGATTCAGGCCTTCGTGGTGTACCCGGTAAATAGTGTGGGAAAGCACCCAGACAATAAATCGAAGGGCGAATTCGGGCACCTGCTGGTACACAAAGCCCGCCACAATCAGGTTCATGATGGCCAGTACCAGGAAGAACTCGGGGATGCTGAGGCCGATCACGCCCAGCATCATTACGCCCATGATGGCGCTGACCACCATGAACAGGGCGTTGAACACGTTCAGTGCCGCAATA
>NZ_LSMM01000019.1:0-10086 GCF_001566815.1 Marinobacter sp. Hex_13 | reverse complement strand
AGCGCTTCACTTTCGCTGATACCCTGCTTCTCTGCATAGGCCTTGGCCTGATCACGAATGGCAATGACTTCATTCTGGTGAAGCTGCCGGTTCCAGGTAGTACCCTGCTCGGCAATCCAGGCGCCTTGGGCATTACCAGAACTGGCGCCACCCACGATACGTGACAAGGCTCGCAGTCGCTCCGGGCTGTTACCCGCAAGATCCACCAACAAAGGCATCAGCATTTCGTTGATGCCAGCAGCACTGGCGCCATCCGCGCCGCCCAGGGCCTCACCCACTGCCTGGTGGAGGGCAATTTTCAGGGCGCTACCGTCTTTCACGCCTTGAGCAATTCCCTGCTCACCCGCTTCGGTAAAACCGGCAATCGCCTGTTGTAATTGCTCCGGATTCTCAGCGGCTACACTGCCGATTTCGGCCAGCAGGGTTCGCAGACGATCAGCTGTCTGGTCTTCAGGAACGCCCATGGTGTCCGCAAGAATCTTGCGCAGCGCATCGTATTCCGGGAAGCGCTTGATTTCTTCGGTGAGCTTGCGGGTCAGGCCGTGCTCGTGAATCAACACGCCCAGTTCGGTGATTTTTCTGTCGCCGAGCACTTTGATGACAGAAGTGACCATATCTTGGGGCATACCCAGCGTGGTCGACACATCGCGGGCAATTTCCATGCGGCCACGTTCCGTCACTAACCGATGATCCAACGTCAACTCAGCATCCAGGCCACCAGTAATCTCATCCCTGGTGATTTCCTGAACGTTGTCCGTATCACGGTTCAGGCCGGCCAAATCGCTGTTCTTGTCGCTGTCTTCATCGCGAACAATGAGCGTTCCTTCACCCATCGTGGCACGAGTAATCCCTTCCTTGTCATGGCCGTTGCGGTTCGTACTGAGTGTGGTGCTGCCCTGGGGCGCTTTTTGTTGCTCCTTCAGGTCCAGGGGATTGAAGCTGGTACTGACTCCCCAGCCGCTGTTGCTGCCACGATCATAGTCCTGGATGTCCGTATAGGCGAAGGTGCCGGTGTCCAGAGTGAAGTTGTCCGGATCACCGCCGCTGATCACAGCACCATCCACCTGGGTATGGCCGTCTACTCTCAGATCAAACGCTTCCTCTCCATGGAAACTGCTGACCTGATCCACCCAGGCCCGTTCGCTGGAGCCCGAGGTAGTGTTGTAGCCACCATTGGCGCTGAAGCCCTGGCCGCCGCCGAGGTTGAGACCGCGGTTGCTATGCTCGCTGGTGCTGGTGTTCTGCAGGGAGGTGACAGAGAGGTTACCGGTATTCCCTGTTACCTCTCTAGCCCAGACATTGCCCCCATGGATCGTGGTCTGATCTTTGACGTCCAGGTTCATCAAACCGTCCACGTTGACCGCACCATACTGCCAGTATTGGGACTGGCTCTGCTGTTCGCTGGATTGGGTGCCCAAGCCGCCGGACAGCGCATCTACTGCAGCGGCACCAGCCAGGTTGCTGCGACTGCTGCTGGCAATTGTCAGAGTGGACGTATGGGTTTCCGTGCTGCTCTGGTTGCTATAGGTGTCGGCGACCGCTTCTACCGTGAAGCGGTCCACATCCAGATCCAGCCCACCGCCGTCATGAATATCCAGTCGACTGCCCTGGAGGGTCAGGGCCTCACCCTTCAGGTTCATGCCACCCGCACCCAGCTGCACCTGGCTGCCCCGGTGGGTCAGCGCTTCACTGGTGCTGGTGTGTTCTGTGGTTTCCGTGGCCATTTGTACATCGCCGTAAAAACCAAACGACGGGGCATTCTCCACTGCACCGGATACCGAGGTAGCCGCCTGGATACCTACCGCCTGCTGCTGGAGCAGCGCCAATGTCAGGTTGGCTTCGTAATCGCTGATATCAGTGATACGGGGATCGTCCTTGGCGGCCTGCAATGCATCATAGGCCCGTTTTACATCCTCGGAGGCTTTTACGAAGTCATCTGCTGCATAGGCAGCATCCACGTAACTGTTACCAACGCCAGCCGTCAGGCTGGTATCTTCGTTGGTGGACTTATGGGTGGTTCGCTCATATTCCTGCGCGGCGCCAAAGCGCATTTCTCCACCGATATCGGCATCCAGGCCGCCGGCAATAAAATCACTGCCGATGACATTGACGTCACCATCCACCTGCATGTTAATCAGGCCGCTCACCTGCAGCAGGCTACCTAAGGCCTTGCCTTGCTCAAACAGGGTTTCTTGGCGATAACGTTCACCCTCAATACCAGCGTAGAGGCGCCCACGGTCATAACCACCGGTGAAATTATCGAACGAGTTACCGTAGCTGGCCTGGTAATCGCTGAGGGTTTCCAGCCCGGCAGCAAGATTCACATCCCCACCGGCTGTCATGGCCATATTGCCGCCACTGAGAATCTGGGAGGCCACCGCTGTCATATCATTACCTGCGGACAGCGTGAGGTGTTGGTTATCCTGAACGACAGACTGGGTCAGGGTGACACTTTCGGTGCGCTGCTCTTCGCCTTCTCGTTTGATGCTGACATCGTCAGGAAGATCATCAGGGCCGGAAAAATCGCCGCTGAAGGCACCGGTCGCCGCGCCCGCCATCTGGGTAATAGCACCACCTGCAGCGCCCAGATAATCCACGCCGAACTTTTCTTTCTCATAGTAAGACGAGTGGTGGTTTTCACCGGCGATGATGGAAAGATTGGCCTCATCATTCGTCAGAACTGTCTGGCCATCCCGCGGATTAATCAGGGTGCCCGCCAGTAACGCCGTACTGCCCTGGACCTCAACCTCTCCCTCACCACTGTCCCGCAATCCTGAGACGGTAGAACCCTGAATATGCATGTCACCGGCGGATTGCAGGAGCAGGCTTCCCTGGGCATCCAGGTTCGAACCCTGGGAGGTAGCACTGTAACTACCGGATGCCTGTGTGTATCCCTTTTCCCCATTCAGTGCATTGACCATTGTGGCCTTGGTCACATCCGCAAAATCCAAGGGATTAAAGGTGGCAAGACCGCCCCCCAAACCGAGCGTTGCCATACTGGCAACCATGCCGCCGATGTCTGCCTTGGAGCTTTCCTTATAACTGTCGTACTGGTAGATATCGTGGACATCACGAATCAGCAAATCTGCCTGGTCGTTCGTCAACGTTTCTTTCTGGGTACTGTAGAGGCCCGCACTGGCTATCAAATCTCCGCTTGCGGAAACATCAGTGTTCTCAAGCGTAATGCCATTAAGCCCCATCATCTGCACATCCCCACCGGATTGTAGACTGGTTCCCTGGTGGGTTATCGACAGGGTGCTTTGCCCGCTCTGACGAGCACTGATAGTCCCTTTCTTGGTTTTATGATGTTCGTGACTGTAAGTATTGGCTGCGCTGTCGAATGTGAGGCTGCCGGCACTGGCAATGAGTGTATCGCCTTGTGATCGCACATCGGCGGAGGTAAAGGTAACATCCCCTTCAGCGGCTTCGTAGCCAACGAGCCTGCCCTGCTTGTCCTTGCTGGCATTGATAAGCACATCGCCCTGGGCGGCCAATTGCGAGCCAACAACATCCTGACGACTGGTTTCTGTCGTTTCGGTACGTTTTCTGCCAAAGCTGCCCTTGTCTTCTTCGTAGCTATAAAGGTAATCCGAGTCCAGCGCCGCCAGAATACTAATATCGCCCTTGCCAATCAGCGACAGATCTTCCCCAGCCTCCAGCCGGCTGGCAATCACCGTCAGATCATTCCCGGACTCCATCACCACATCGCCGCCACCCGTAATCGACGCACCCTGCTGGCGCACGCTGCGCTGGATGTTATGGCTGGTTTCGCCGTCGTGGCGCACCTTGAAATCGTAGCTGTCGCTGTTGGCGACAGAGGCGACCAGCAGGTCGTTACCCGCTGAGAGCTGCACGCCGCCATCGCTGGCCAGGTCCGAGCCAAGCAGCCTGAAATCGTTGCCGGCACTGGCCAGCAGATTCATGGTGGCGGTGATTTCACTACCGATATGGCGGACACGGGATTCGCTGAGCTTGCCGCCATGGTAGTTGCCTTTTCTCCCGGATTGATCTGCCACGGTATCGACGACGATATCGCCTTCGGCATTGAGTGCGACATTGCCCCCCCGGATGCGACTACCGGTGATACGGATATCTCCCTCGGCATCCAGATCAACATAATCGGCCCCTTCAATGGTGGCAGCCGCGCCCATTTCGGTATGCCATTCCCGCCAGCCAGTTCCGTCCGCTATCTCGCTCTGATAGGCAAGCCGCCGATTAATAATGTCCTGGGCACTGTTGAGCGCTACTTCGCGGGCGCTAATGGTACCGCTGATATTGCGGACATCGCCTTCGGAGTCGATATCCAGTACCCCTTCGCCACTAATGGTGCCACCCAGATTTTGCAGGCCATCTTCGTTGAGATCGAAATCGGCATCGCCCCCGAAATGGATGGTGCCGCTGTTAACAATGCTGCCGCCGTCGTTCACCATATCGCCCCCGGAGGCGATCAGGGCTCCGTTGTCGTCAATGACTGCACTTTGTGGCGACAGGTAGAGCTGCGGCACCAATACGATTTCACCCGCCACTTCCTGCTCCACCATCCAGACCATGTCCTCGGTCAAGGCATTGACCTGATCCGGGCTGAGAGCCACCCCAACGGTCAGTTCCAGTTCTTCGGCGGCGAACAGGCCGTTATCCAGCAAGGCACGATACTGGGCGTTGGCATCCACATACTCTTCATCCAGCAAGGCTCGACCGGTCAGGTCCACCACCTGCTGACGAATCAGTTGCTGCTCGTAAAACCCATCGCCCAGCAAACGCATGGCGCCATTCGGATCCCAGCCCAGCCGGTTGAGAAGGTACTCGGAGCCCAGAAAGCCATCGCGGGTGGAAAAGAAAGGGTTGGTTTCAATCAGGTAGGGGTGGTTCGGGTCGGCAATGGAGAACAGGCCGCCATTGGCCCCCTCCAGGTAACTGTCCATATCATTGCCACCGCGACCAGCGCCTTTGCCAACGGCGATAAGCTCTTCTTCAGAAACGCCCCCACCCTGCTTGTGCCCCAAGTCACCATTGGTGACTGCCGCATCCCCCATGTCCAGATTACCGCCGGAGATAATATTGGCGCCCAGAATTTCAGCAGATTCCAGTGGGACGATTTCTTCACCAATATGAGGCGTCCTTTTTACAACCCAGTTATCTTCACGCCTTAGAAAGTTATCCGGGTCATAATTCGGGTTGTTCTGACTAGCAAACAACGCCATATGCTCAAGTTTCTTATTTCCACCACTACCCCAGTACCGAGCACCACCGAAATAATTACGCTTGTTGTATGGTTCGATGCCATATCTGACATTAGCCACATGCTCGTTATCGGAAAGGTATGTCTTGTAATGATTGATCAGGACATATTCGCCACTATGCAGCCCAATATTGTCAATGCGATCCACATCAAGGTTCATATCCCCGTAGGCGAGAATGTCGCTGGTCTCATTAACCAGCTCCTCCCCGACAAGTGACATATCGCCACCCGCTACCAAAAGGCTTCGCCCTGTAGTTGCCTCATCCAGCTCACGCACAAACTCTTCGGTGAAGGTATAGCGCATGGTGAAGTTGGTATGCTGACACTCTATGCAGAAATACTGCGCCTTGGCGTCCACCAACACGTCTTGCCAATCGAGTACATCCCGCACATTCAGAATCTGCTCCGCCTGAACCGCAACATCGCCTTCCGCCTCAATTCGTCCGGAACGGTTTTCCAGCTTTTCAGCACTCTCACCATCGTTGCCATTGATTGTGAGATTCCCCGAGGTATAGATGTCCGCTAGCCGGTTGGTCACCTGATCGGCTGACAGGTTGATATCGTTTTCGGAGAGCAGGGCCCCGCCTTGATCATTGAGGATGGCATCAGCCTCGACAGTCAGCGCTTCCCGCCCCCCCAGGGTGCCGGTGTTGGTAACGGTGGTGGCCTGAATATCCGCCTTCCCATCAGCAACCACATACCCACTATTGGTGTAATCCGCGGCTTTCACGCTCAAATCCGTCTGTGCCCACACGGTGCCTGTGCCCGAGACATCGTGCTGGTTGGTATCTATGGCGATATTGCCGGTGGCTGCCAGATCGGAATGCTGGATCTTGCCATTGGCCGACAACTGCAAATCCCCATTCTGCGCCGCCACCGGCGCATCCAGTTTCACCCCGACGCCGTCTTCGTTGGCGATCAGCCGGATGCGGTTGGCGTACATGCCGCCCAGGGCCGAGGAGTCGATGGCGAACTGGGGTTTGTCGCCATCGCTGGTGGCGTTGCTGGTGGCCAGGGTCTGCCGGCCTACCTTTTGCTGGCCGGTGACGATGTTCAGGCGGTCAGCATGCAACTCACCCGCCAGGGTCACGGAGCGGGCGATAATGTCGA
The DNA here is from genome assembly GCF_001566815.1 of Marinobacter sp. Hex_13. Classification (NCBI taxonomy): domain Bacteria; kingdom Pseudomonadati; phylum Pseudomonadota; class Gammaproteobacteria; order Pseudomonadales; family Marinobacteraceae; genus Marinobacter; species Marinobacter sp. Hex_13. Next base: position 3,737 of record NZ_LSMM01000019.1, on the reverse strand, counting down.
AACGTTCGGTGTTGGAGGCATTCAGACCCTCACCAAGAATGGACACGGCGCCGCCCTGCACATCAAAGCCGCGCAATTCACCGTCTTCCATGATGGATTGCCCGGTGGTCAGGGTGGCGTGGTTCGTATTGATGAAGCCACAGCCGTTACAGCTGATGCCGTTGGGGTTGGCCACCACCACATCGGCGCGGGCGCCGCCCACTTCGATGTAGCCCGCCAGGTTGGAGGGGTTCTGGCCGATGACTTCATTGAGGATCAGGCTGGCGGAGCCGTTTTTCAGGTTGGGGTTACCTTCGATGTAACCGCCCAGCTGGGTCTGGGTGAGCGTCTGGCTGTTGTTGAGGACCAGCCCTTTATCGCTGACGTTGAGGTCATTGTAGAAATTCTGCGAGACACCCTTGCCGTTGGGGTTCTGGATATTGACCACCGGCACCCCATTGGCTGCCTGATCCAGGGTGGGCCGCCCATTGGTGCCATGGGTGGGCGTGATGGGTTGGGCGGACAGCAGCATGGGCTGCCAGATCAGCAGTAGCGACAGGGTATGCACCAGCCCGCTTTTCCATCGCGGCACCGGGGAGGATGACGGCTCAGAATTCGGCATAAAGTGAGGCATGGACGGTGTACTCGCTGTCAGTCAGTTCCGTTGAATGTTGTTCCATGGGCCAGGACACTTCGGTGGTGAATCGCAATGAGCGATAACCCAGCCGGACGCCGGCCGTGGCGGAATCCAGCCGGGTAAATCGGGGCTCATTGCTGTTACCGGGAATTACCCCCATGTCATAGGCCGCAAAGGGCGTCACCGATACCGGACTGGGGATCGGTGGAAAGAAATCGAACTGCACGCTGCCAGCCGCTGCATTGTTGCCGCTGACGGAAATATCCTGATAACCACGCACGACAGAGCGGGATGCCAGGGAAAACCTCTCGGACGGAAACAGCGTCTCGTCGGTGTACTGGGCATTAACGCGCAATGCGAGAGTCCCATATAACGGTTTTATGAAGCGGTTGACTGTAAGAAATGTCTGATAGCGCGTGTGCGTAATGTCTGCAATCGACCGTCCGCCGGGCAGGTTGGTGGCCGGTCCCGCGCCATGCCCCTCTTCAATGGTCAACGTACCGGCCAGTTGGGTGCGCCCCAACAGGTGTTTGGCATTAAGGCGTCCGCCCAGGGTTCGCAAATGATAGGAGCTGACTCGAATGACAGCGTCTTCCAGCAGATTCTCCGCATCCGTATAGGTACCCAGTAACGACAGGGATAACCGCGAGCGGCTGCTACGGTATAGCGTCCGGGTCAGCTCCAGCCGGGAGGTGTCCGTGGCACCGGATGAATCGAACGTCTGAAAGATCCCCTGGATTTCGTTTTCGTATTCCTGGCGGTTGTAACTCAAAGCCAGGTTCCAGTATCCCAGGCTGATGTCATAGCTCAGCCCGGCCCCCCAGGCACGGTCGGTGAATTCGGTATCCAGATCGCTATTGAGCGACAGGGACACCCGGTCGGTGAGCCCGAAAGGGCTGCCCCAGTCCAGCCCGGCCTGGGCGGTACCGTGGTTGATATCCCCGTAATGCTCCTGGTCTACCACCAGAGTGCCACGGTAACGGCGCGGCCAGTCGGCCTGACCGAGCACGACGGTGCCACCCTGCTCTTCCCCCGGCGCCAGATCCATCTTGGCATCCAGGTGTGGCAGCCGGGCCAGGGTTTCCACCGCATGCTCCAGATCACGCAGGTTGACCCGGTCACCGGGCTGCGCCGGCACGGCCCATTCCAGCACCCGCAACGGCATGCCGACGGCCTCGAAGCCTTCCACCTGGCCGGCAACCACCAGCAGCACCAGCTTGCCGGAGGACACATCCTGCTCGGGGATCAGCACCCGGCTGGTCACATACCCCTTGTCGATCAATCGGTTGGAAAGCTTCGCCTGCAAAGCCTTGATGCCGGTCATATCCAGGCAGGCACCTTCCGCCTCGCGCACTGGTTTTTCGAACCAGCGGCCAAAAGGCACAGGGGCATCGTTGAGGGTTTTCAGCTCAATGGCATCAATCTGGAAACAACGGACCGACGGTGTGGAGGTATCGGGCACGGGCAAGCGTAGCCCTGGCCGGTCACCGGGTAGCTGCATCTCTTCCAGCTGCTGCTGCTGACGCTCGCGCTCCTGCTCCTGCAGTCGATCGAACATGCGTTGCTGTGCATCCGGCGACGCCCACACGGCATTGGCCGCCAGCCCCAGCACCATGGCGCCACAGCGTAAAACAAACTTTTCCCCTAACATGGCTTTCCTTGCCCGTCATTCATCCAACGCACAGTGGTGCGACTTCATCGCCACCGAATATTTGTGTAATGTGCTGCGCTGATTAAAAAGAAAGCGGGATTCTACACTTTTATGTCTGTTAATGGCGCCAGGAGACAACGCTGACGTGAACTCCATCACATCTCTCCCACAGCGGAAAGCCGTTGTTTTTCTGGTACTTTTGTTCCTTTTTCTCCCTTTGCCAGTGCACGCGAGCCTGGCAGGAGCCATGGCCCCGCTGACGGACACCACACCGGAGAAGACGCCGAATTACAATGCTGCGTTGCGTGACGCCAATAGACTGGACCCCGCCGCCAGTTTTGTACTGAGAAACCATCTGCTACTTCGTCAGGGCGCACAAAAATTGGCTGCGGGAGATTACTCTCAGGGTCGACAACAACTGACACAGGTGGAGACCGACAGTCCTTCCGCGGTACAAGCCAGTCTGCTGATTGCAGAAAGCTACCGCCTTGAACAACAACCCGAGCAGGCCAAGGACTGGTTCTTACGCACAGCCCTTCATTACCCCTACCGCACAGAGACACTCTTCGGACTGCTCAGTGCAGCCAATGATCAACCTCCGGAAAAAACCGGCCTGGCGTTGGCACTTTATGACAAAGCCCGTGAGCAGGCTGATTTTGCTCTGACACAATTGCAGCAGCTTAAGCAAAACGACCTGATTGACCCGCTGGCGGTGATTTTCCCCTCCAGTCTGGACGAACAGGTGCGCCAGGCTTTTTTGCAACGCTGCCTGCACAATCCGGACGAAGATTTGCTCAGCGAATCCAGCCGTCTGCAGGAAGCGGTCTCCAGCCTGTTGCATTTGCAACAACAGCGGCAAGCCTTGGCCGGTCAACTTCAATCCCTGCAAGCCCAGCTGGAGGAGTACCAGCGTCAGCGGCAACATTTACAGAACCAGCTATCCCGCCTGGCCGCTCAGCAGAACGCACTGGAATCACAACTGATACCCAACAACCTGGACGATGATCAGGTCAGGATTCGCCGTCAACTTGGCCAGCTTCGTAACCAAGTCATTCGAATGGAAAACCAGATAGCCTTTATTGATCGCACTCGCCAGCAGTTACCTGCCATGGTCGACAATCTCAACGCCGAAATACGGCAACTCCATGAGCAAGCCATGACGCAGTTGAAAAGCAGTAATAAGGCGGTACAAGCCGTACTGGAAAACACTTACCAAGCCTATTATGGCGAATTGAGAAATCTGGCCGCTGAAGCCAGGCTGCAGCTGGCCGAGCGACAGGCGATGCGGAAACCATAGCCCTATATCACCGACTGTGTTTCACTGCCTGTCTTAACGGATGCTCCATCTCTGCTTATGCCCACTCTCAAATGTCCCAGTTGCGACCTCCCCCTGCTTCTTTCCGGCAACAGCTGGCAGTGCGACAACGGTCATCGTTTTGATCGCGCCAAACGGGGTTATACCAACCTGCT
>NZ_LSMM01000018.1:0-75492 GCF_001566815.1 Marinobacter sp. Hex_13 | reverse complement strand
CCAGGCCGCCAACGATGCCGACGGAGAAGATCCAGCCGATGCCACCGGCCACATTGAACAGGCCGGACGCCAGCACGAACATGCTCCACACCAGCAACACCGCAAAGGCGGCAACCCAGCCCAGGGTGATGAACTTGTAGAAGAGTTCGGTGTTCATGCGTGGGGTATCGGCTTCCTCGTCCGGGTTAAGGGCGTCTTTGCCCAGCAGCAGGTCGAGGATGGGGATGATGCCGAAGACGACCACCGGCACGCCCCAGGCGAACAGGTTGACCCATCCGGTGGCTTGCCCGGCCGCCAACAACAGGGGCGGCAGGGCCAGGGGCAGCATGGCGATCAGGTAGCTGTATTTCTTGAGTGTCAGCAGCACTTTCCGGCGGGCGGACTCGGTGCTCAGGATCAATGGTTTCGTACTCACGTGTTTTCCCTCATCGGCTGTTACTTTCGATCTGGGCGATCGCTTCTTGTTAACTGCATTATTGTCCTACAATATAACAGTCGTCAAGAAAACCGTGGTACTTTTTAATCACTGCATTTAGCAATACAGCCCCAATCGCGCTATCTCACTGTGATTGCTCCTCTGTTTCGGGGGCTCCGGCCCCATGCAGTTCCCGACGTCGGTGCCAGTAATTCATGGCCAGCAGTACCAGCATCGCGACCACACCGGCGACTTCCACTTGCAGGTCCGGGTAAAAGATTGCGATCACCGCGCCACTCAATGCCAGTCGCATCCAGGGTTTCATGTGAGTGAACAGAAAGCCTTCAAGCGCCGCTGCAAAGGCCGCAAGGGCGAGTATGGCGATGAAGCCGTTCCAGAGAACCAGCGGTAACGGCCCCCCTTCGATGATCACGGGGTTGAACACCATGAACAGCGGAATGAGGTAAAGGCCCTTGGCGAACTTCCAGGCCTGTACGCTGGTTTCCATGGTTTTACTGCCCGCGATCGCCGCCCCCGCGAAGGCGGCCAGCGCCACAGGCGGCGTGACGTTGGAATCCTGGGAGTACCAGAACACCAACAGGTGAGCGACCAACAGCGGGATACCGAACTCGTTGGTCAACGCCGGCCCCACCAGCACGATCAGTACGATGTAGCTGGCCGTTACCGGCAGCCCCAGGCCCAGAATCAGGCTGGCGATGACCACCAGGAACAGCGCCATCAGAATGTTGCCGTCGGCGAATGCGATCATCATTGATGAGAACTTGAGGCCCAGCCCGGTCAGGCCAACCACCGCCACCACAATGCCGGCAATGGCGCAGGCAATGCTGACGGGGACCGCGTTGCGGGCACCCAGTTCGAGGCCCTGCAGCAGTTTTACAACGCCTTCACGCAGCGCATCCGTCAGGGCTTTTCCAAGCTGGTTGTCCGCCCGTCCCTGTTTATAGGCAAGGTACAGGCCGTTCAGCCCGGCGATACCAATGATGCCGACCACGGCATAAAACCCGACCCGCATGGGGGAGATGCCCATCACCAGCAGGTACACCAGCATGATGATCGGCAACAGGAAGTACCAGCCGTAAGCCATCACTTCCCGGAGCTGGGGAAGATCACTGGAAGGCAGGCCTTTCATGCCCTGCTTCACCGCGCAGATATGAACGAGCAGATACACCGTGGCGAAATACAGCAGGGCCGGAAACACACTGACTTTTACAATGTCGAGGTACGGCACACGGGTGTATTCCGCAATCAGGAAGGCGCCGGCGCCCATCAGCGGCGGCATGATCTGGCCACCGGTACTGGCTGCGGCTTCAATGCCACCCGCCTGGGCCGGACGAAAACCCAGTTTTTTCATCAGCGGAATGGTAAACGCGCCCGTAGTCACCACGTTGGCGATGGCACTGCCGGAGATGGACCCCATGCTGGCCGAGGCCAGAACCGCAGCCTTGGCGGGGCCGCCGCGCTGACGGCCCGTCGCCGCAAACGCCAGATCGATGAAGAAGCGGCCTGCGCCGGTCACTTCCAGCATGGCGCCGAACAGCACAAAGATGAACACGAACGTAGCAGCAACGCCCAACGGCAGGCCGAAAATACCCTCCTGCCCCAGATACAACTGGGCACCGATACGGTCGAGGGAGTAGCCGCGATGGTTGAGAATGCCCGGCAGCCACTCCCCCAGCTCCGACAGCGGCCCACGCTGGCCACTCATTGCGTAGAGGATGGCAATCACACCGATCACCGTCAGCCCGGTGCCTACCGCCCGGCGGCTGGCCTCCAGCAAGGTAATGGTGCATACCCAGGCCATGACAATATCGGTCTGGTTCCAGAACCCGGCCCGACCAGTAATCTCATCAAGGAACCAGACCAGATAGAAACCGGATGCGCCCGAGGCTATCAAAAAGCCGGTATCAATCAACGCCGTTATGGCGCCACGCGGTCGGCCAGGACGGGGCCCAAACAGCAGAAAGCACAGCATCATCACCAACGCCAGGTGAATGCCCCGTTGATAGAACAGTCCCAGCGGTTGAATACCGGCGCTGTATAGCTGAAACAGCGATAGGCCGATACCAATCAGTGCGATCAGCCAGAGCAGTGCCCTGGGCCCGCTCATTCTGGTCGGCTGCCATGCGCCATTGGTTTTCAGGTAGATGGCCGTTTCTTGACTCATTGAAGCGTGCTTCCTTTATCCCCTGCAGGCCGTACTCGAATCTCAACGAGTTTGTCAGCTGCCAGACGGCTTAGACTCACCACGCGCGAATCCACCTCAATGCGGTGATTCACCGACAAGGCGCCAACGCGCAGCGAGAGACGATTATTGGGTATGGGCACCTGCATATCGACGATGCGGTAGCCGTGGTCGTCATCCGACGTCAGTGTGCCCCGGCCACGGGTATGGCCAAGGCCGGCGGCAAAGTCCGGTGTGTGGCTACTGTCCAGAATCAACTGGTCCGCTTCCATGCGAAAGCAGTCCGTCACAGGAAACCCCTGCACCGAGTGATTCCAGATCAGGCACCACCGCCCGCCCTCGGGCAGGCCGAGCTGCACCAGCGACGTCTGACTGGTATCAGACACCGACAGTTGCCAGACCGCTTTGCTCTGGGCGCCGACTGCTGTGGGCCATAATCCCCACAGCAGTGACGCGAGCAGGCAACAGACCCTGCAAACCATGAACCGACGAATGATAACGACGGATTCCCGATTACTGGCGCAGTGCCTCCGGCACTTCTGCACCTATTTCCTCGTAATAGCGAATGGCACCCGGATGGAGAGGAATGGGTGTGGAATCCAGGCTGAACTCCACGGTGGTGTCGTCAGCGGCCGGATGGATCGCCCTCAGGGCCTCTACCTTTTCGAAGAGCAGCTTGGTGATCTTGTAGGCAAGATCTTCCGACATGGCGCTATTGACGGTAAGGACGTTGGGAATGCCGATCGTTGAAATATCCGTATCGACACCCTCGTAGGTACCGGAACGCAACTTGTAGGGCGCAAACACCGGCACTTCTGCTCTGGCGTTGGCGATTTCCTTCTCGGAGAGAGGTATCAGTGCAATGTCACGGGTGGTGGCAAGGCTGACAATAGAGCTTGTTGGCGGGCCAACACTCCAGAACGCGGCGTCGATGTCGCCATCGCGAATGGCATCCGCAGATTCATTGAAGTTCAGGCCACGCTCGTCGAAATCGTCGAAGCTCATGCCGTTGGTTTCCAGCAGGGCCTTGGCGTTCACTTCGGTACCGCTGCCCGGCGCACCAACCGACACACGCTTGCCAGCCAGGTCTGCCAGCGACGTAATGCCAGAGTCCGCCAGGGTGACAATCTGAATCGCGTTCGGATAAAGCGAGGCAATAGCCAGCACATCCAGCTTGTTGCCATTGAAACGTTCGCCACCGTTATAGGCCTGATGGACGGTGTCTGCCAGGGCAATCGCCAGATCCGAATCCTGACGATGAACCAGCCCCATATTTTCAACCGAAGCACCGGTGACTTCGGCAACTGCGCTGTACCCTTCAATATGCTGACTGATCAACTCCGCAAGGCCACCCCCGAGAGGGTAATAGGTACCACCGGTGCCGCCCGTGGCAATGGAGAGATTGGTATCCGCCTGTGCCGGAGAAACACCGATCAGCGCGGTCGCGCCCAGTGCCAGAAATAGCTTTCGCATGTTGCTCACCTCGTTTTTGTTGGATTAGCGTCGGGACGTGTGATCCTTTGACGTCATCATAGGATAGCAGCCCATTGCCAACTACTGATTCTTTCTGGCATTAAGGTTAATATCCTGTGGTATTTTCCAATGCCATCACGGCTTTGAATGTCAGGAGTACTCTTCACTCAATGGATTTCCAGGTCCCCAACACCCTCGCCGAGCAGATTGCCAACTACCTGGCTGAACACATCATGACCGGCCAGATAAAGCCCGGGCAACGCTTGCATGAGGCGACCACCGCTAAGGAATTGCAGGTAAGCCGGGCATCGGTGAAAGAGGCCCTGTATACCCTGGAACGCTGGCACCTGATTGAAATCACCCCGCGCAGGGGCGCGTCGGCCACCAAACTGGATGCGGTGCATGCCTCAGAGCTCTATGACGTGTACATGCACCTGCTGATCATGCTGGCGCGGCGTTTGTGTGAGCGTTGGCGGGAAGAGGACAAAACCACGTTGTTGTCAGCGGTTGGGCACGTCACTGGCCAGATGCAGCGCAAGGACGCCAATATCACGGCCATTGTGGAAGCGAGCTTTGAAGTAATGGACGTCTGCTGCCAAGTCGTCGGCAATCCCTACCTCACAGAGGCGCTGACCAACTTCAAGCCCGCTGTCAGCCGGGCTTACTATCTGAGTGCAGATCGATACCGGCAGGATCTGGACCGTACCGGCCGTTTCTTTACCAATCTGACGAATGCCATCCTGGCGCGGGATGCTGGTGAATCCGAGGCACTGGTGGCGGATTTCGGCGCCCATCAAAAGGCGCTGATCCAGCAGGCGTTGGCCCCTTCGGCCTGACCGAGTCTGTGACTCAACTCACAGACCCCCTTACCTATCCCACCTATCGTAACAGTCTGTAACAAACTCCTAAGTCCGCTGCGCTGGTCAGGTTGTCCCCTGCGGCTACACAACGACTGAGACCGGTCTGAAGCCGGCATAACAACAACGATCCGGGGCCACCATGACACGTCGAAACGCCCGCAAGCGCCTGAAACCGTTCAGACCTGCCCTGCGCAGGTTCTTTACCCTGAGCCTGACCGCCAGTCTATCATTGCCGGTGATGGCCGACTTCCGCCCACTGGACGACAGTACCCTGGGCAACGTCACTGGCCAGACTGGCGTCACCATCGAGATGGAAACCAGGATTGAGATGGACCGCCTGAGCTGGACGGATGAAGGCTCGCTGAACGTCAATGGCGTTCGCCTGTCCGGTCAGAACGATACAGTGCTGGACAACCTCAAGCTGACGCTGGACATTGCCGGCCAGGATGAGGTGCTTGAATACGGCTTCTCCGAGATTGCCCGCCGCGCCGACGCCGGCCTTCTGGATGCCTCCAATCCGGATGTGGCCGATGCCCTCGCCCGCTATGCCGTGGGTGGTGGTTACGGCAAACAGTTCGATAGCGGTGACCTGGTGATTCACCTGGGTGCTACAGATTACGGCGACCCGACCAGCCTGGACGACTACCTGCAGGCCGTGGATTTCGAGTTGGCCGTAGACAGTGTTGAAGCAACCGGCTCCGGCGGCACTGCCAGCCTGTTCTCCAACATCATGCTGCAGGGTTATATCGGCCCTACCGATCTGGTGATCCGCAACCAGGGCAACAACACCCGTACGCTGGCCAATGGCAACGTGGTGTCAGGCTCGGAACTGCAACTGGATACCCATTTTGAGATCACCGACGGTAGCCTGGACTGGGACGCTGCCGACGTAATCCTGCTGTTCAACTTTGCCGCCGTTGGCATCGAAGGGCTGCAGATCCACAACCGCCGGGGCGACGATACCCTGGGTCACTTCGGTATGGCCAGTGCCACCGCGAAGCTGTCCAGGGGCACCAGCGCGGCGTCTGGAAAGGAAGGCCTCTCCATCCATGAGGTGGACTTCCGGGCCGACATCGATATGCCGGTGTTCAAAGTCGGTGGCACCAGTATCGGCTCCGTACAGTTCACGGATTTTGCCATTAAAAACACCACTATGATGGTGTATGGCCACTAGCAAGACACTGGACAAGCCCCCCGCCACCAACAGTAAACTGCCCGTCTCTTAACGGCGGGCAGTCCATGACCAACATCCCCGATCAAGATTATCAGCAGCGCGCGTCCTGGCGCAGGCTTACTGTTTTCAGCCTGATATTTATCTCCATGACCGCCGCCGGGCTCTATGCCGTGTACGACCAGTTCGCCGGGCGCAGCGTAACCTTCGACGACCGACTGGTCTCGCCTCAGGCGCTTGTTTCCATCATTGCCCTGCTGGTGGTCTACTTTGCGGCGGACGGGCTGCGGTTGCACTTCACCCTTCGGGCACTGGGGCACCGCCTGCCCTTCCCGGCGATTTTCCGGCTGGTGTTCATCAACCTGTTCTTCTCCAACGTGACGCCCATGGCCACCGGGGGTGGCTTCGCGCAGATCTGGTATCTCCAACACCATGGCGTGCCAGTCGGCCGCGCCACGGCGGCCACCACCATCCGCACCGTGATCGCGGTGATCTTTATCTTTTCGCTGACCCCCGTATTCCTGCTGACTCTGGATGCCCTGGATAACCAGCCCCTGGTCGGAGAACTGGGGCCGGTGCTCGCTGTGTTGATTCTCCTGTATCTCGGTTTTTTCATGGTGGTGCTGTTCCGTACCCGATGGCTGATTGCGCCCTTGGGCCGGCTCTTGAGCACACTGCACCGGTTTCACCTGATCGGTGAGCGCCGCCATCAGCGCTGGCAGTTCAAGGCCAAGCGGGAGATGCTGCGTTTTTCTCACAGTTTCGGCGATTACCTCCGGGGCCCCAAACAGTTCGTCGCGCTTTCAGTGCTGTTTACCTTTGTGTTTCTGCTCAGCCTATTCAGTTTCCCGGCGTTGCTGATCTCCGCACTGGATTACGAGGTAGACTACCTGGTGAGCACGGGACTACTGGTGGTTACCACCTTTGTGATGTACTTTTCACCCACACCCGGTGCGTCTGGCATTTCGGAAGGGGTGTTCGGCAGTTTCTTCCGGGACATACTCACGGCCAACCATCTGGTACTGGTGACCATTAGCTGGCGATTCATCACCATCTACCTCGGCATGCTGGCAGGCCTGGTGATACTGCAGCGGGAACTGGTGAGAAACAGGAAGGCATCCCAATGACACGACGTCACCCGTTAAAAGTGCTGTTTTACATCAGCCTGACGATTGTTGTGCTGCTGATCGGGTACAAGGCCTACCTGAACCTGTTCGAGCCGGATTTCGAGGCCCTGCACACGGAACAGGTCGCCCGTATTCACGACATGCTCTCCGATGACGGCGGTTTCAGTTTCGCGGTTGTGGGCAATATCAATAATTCCGTGGGCGTTTTCGAAGAACGCATGATACCGGCCCTCAACCAGTCCGGCGTTGATTTTATGGTGTCCGCCGGTAACGCAGTGAGTGGCGGCGGCGAGGACAAGTACCGGGCCATCCAGGGCTCGCTGACCCACCTGGACATTCCCTACCTGCTGACCTTCGGTGAAAACGAGTACGAGAACTTTGGCAGTTACCGGTTTTACGACCACTTCGGCCCTCACTTCTTCAGCATCAAGGCCGGCGGCGCCCGCCTGATCTTCCTCGACAGCACCGGCAAGACGCCCTGGCGATGGCAGATCCGCTGGCTCAATGACCTGTTAAGCCAGGAGCCCAACCGGCTGCGCTTTCTCTTCATCGGTCACCCGCCGCTCCACCCGGATCAGGAAGCCCCTTTCGAGCAGGATAATGATTTCCTGCACCCCCCTGAGTTCCGCACCGCCCTGATGGACGCCATCGACCGGCACGATGTGGATATGGTGTTTTCAGCGAACCTGTCGCTGTATGCGGATCAGGTCGAGGGTGATACACGTTTCATCACCACCGGCGGAGCGGGCGGGCTGGTGCTGAACAACGACACCAGTTTCTACCACTATGTGCGCGTTGATGTGAGCGACGACGGCGAAATCAGCCATTCGATGGTGCGCCTGGAAGCGAGACAACACCCTGTATTGAGTACCCTGGAATCCCTGTGGTTCTTTATCTACTCGCTGTTTTATGTGGGCTATGTAAACTTCATTCTGCTGGTGGCAGTTTTCGTACTGATCAGCACCAAGCTTTACACCGCTATTTTCGTGGCGAAAGACTACTATCCGGACTACGATCTGGACCCCCAGCCCTGGCTGTCGAAACCCTTGCGGGTGGCCATGTTCACCAACAACTACCTGCCGTTCATTGGCGGCGTGCCCATCTCCATCGCACGCCTGCGCAAAGGCCTTGAAACCCTGGGGGACATCATCCTCATCGTTTGCCCCCGCTATCGCGACCAGCCACGCGAGGAGACCAATGTGGTGCGAGTGCCCTCCCTGCTGGCTATGGGGGAGAAACGAGAGTTCCGCCTTGCCAACATCTTCCTGGCAAGAATCCGCCGACAGGTCAGAGCGTTCAAACCCGACATCATTCACCTTCACCACCCCATCTGGCTGGGCTCGCTGGGGCTGTTCGTGGCCCGGCGCCTGAAGGTGCCGGCGGTGTATACCTACCACACCCGGCTGGAGCACTATGCCCACTTCGTGCCGCTGCCGGGCAATCTGTTCCGCAACCTGATTTCCCACGAGCTGATCAAACGTTTCGCCAACAAATGCGATGGCGTGATTGTGCCCACCTACTCCACCGAGGAATACCTGCGGATGATCGGTGTGAAAAGCCCCACATTCGTTCAGCCGACGGGCATTGAGTACCAGAAGTTCCAGGAAGTGGACGACAGCGACGTTCGCAACCTGCGGAACTCCCTGGGCATCGGCAATGAGACCGTGTTTGTCAGCGTCTCGCGGCTGTCCAACGAGAAGAACATTGATTTCATGATCGACGCCATTGATGAGCTTCGCCGGCGGACAGACCGTCCTTTCCGGTTCCTGATGATTGGTGAAGGGCATCAGCACGAGCGACTGCAGCAGCGCATTGATGAACTGGGACTTCAGGATTGCTTTACACTCGTCGGCTCCATCCCGCCGGACGATATGGCCACCTGGTATCACCTGGGCGATGCCTTCCTGTTCGCCTCCAAGTCCGAAACCCAGGGTATGGTGATCCTGGAAGCCATGGCCGCCGGGTTACCAGTGGTGGCAGTGCGTTCCAGTGGCATTGAAGACGTGGTGCGCCACGGCTACAACGGCTTCAAGACGCCGGAAAAGCAGGACCAGTGGTGTGACCACGTGCAACAATTGCTGGAAGACGACACCCTGCGCCAGGAACTGGCCGAGCACGCACTGGCGTTCGCGGCGGACTATTCCGTCGAGCAGTTTGCCCGTGATATGCGGGAAATCTATGCCCTGACCCTGGCCCGATCAGCTTCCCGCTGAGTGATTCATCACGCCGCTTTTAACATTGCAGATGATCGGTCTAGACTGGAAAAGCGTACTTTAAAGGACCTTTTTCGATTCGGAGACTGACAGTGACAGGCATTCCCGTTGGTATCAGCACCTGCCTGCTGGGCAAGGAAGTTCGCCATGATGGCGGCCACAAGCATTCCCGCTTCTGCACCCAGGTACTTTCCCGCCATTTCGAGTTTCGTTCCATCTGCCCGGAGCTGGAAGCGGGCCTCGGTGTGCCCCGGCCGGCCATTCACTTGCGCGAATATCACGACGGCCTGAAGCTGATCGAAACCAAAGGCACGGCGGACCATACGGATGCCATGCAGGGATTTATCGACCAGGTTCTACCGACTCTGGCGGATTTGCGGGGCTACATCCTGATGGCCAAGTCTCCCAGCTGCGGCATGGAGCGCATCAAGGTGCACAATGAAGACGGCAATGTCACCCGCAGGGATGGCCGGGGCCTGTTTGCCGAGGCACTGATTCGTCGCTACCCGCTGATGCCGGTGGAAGAAGAGGGCCGCCTGAACGACGACATGCTGAGGGAAAACTTTATAGAGCGAGTATTTGCCTACGATGACTGGATGCAGAACGTGGCTGGCGACAACCTCACCGCCCGTGCACTGATCGAGTTCCACACCCGCCACAAGTTCCAGCTACTGGCTCATTCCGAGAAGATCTATCGGCAGTTGGGGCCAATGCTCGGCGACCTGAAATCAGAGCCGTTGAAAGACATTGCTGACCGATACATCGCATCGTTCATGGAAGCGATGACCCAGCGGGTCAGCCGGGGTTCCCACGTGAACGCCATGCAACACCTGATGGGTTATCTGCGGGATTCCATGGCAGAGGAGGACCGGCAGGTACTGATGGAGCAGGTAGACGCCTACCACCGGGGCGAAGTACCGTTGGTGGTGCCGATGACCCTGCTGCGGATGGCCCAGCGGCGGGAGCCGGTGGACTACCTCAGCAGCCAGAAGTACCTGACCCCCTACCCGGATGAGCTGGGGCTCAGGAATCGGGTATAACGCCTGGTCAGAATCCGTAGAGCAGTGACACGGACACCTGGGTGTCGGTGTCGTCGGCCCCTTCCGGCTCGTCGGAAACATGCTGGACCAGATACGCGGCCTTCATGGACAGGTTACCCACAACGGTTGCCTGTATGGATGTTTCCGATTCACTGATGGTGTTGTTCTCTGACAGACCGATTTCGGTACTCAGCTTCTGACGAAACAACGCCGTATCGGACAGAGCGTAATCGAACTTGCCTGCCAACCGGGCGATGGCTTCTTCTTCCTCCTGATTGCCGTCTGCTTCCGGTTCCTCGAGCCGGTTAAACCGGTAACCGCCACCGACAGACAGGTCAAGAAAAGAACGTTTGCCACGTTGCCAGACCCGGTTACCGTAACCGGTGGTCAACGAGGACTGGAAGTCATACCCGGAAAACCGGTCGTCTTCATACGCTCCGCGTACGAACAGGTACTGGCTGCCCTCGAACTTGTAATCAGACTGCACTTCAGCGCTGTATTTTTCGGCCGTTGTGGTGTCATCGGTTTCGGAATAGGTTGAACGGAAATCACCGGTATTCCGCCACTCTGAAACTTCGTGGAGTAGGCCCAGACGGCCGTTGATATTGGTCTCCTCGGTATTGCCGGACGTGACAAGCACTCCCGCTTCCCCCTCACCTTCCCAATTGTCAAACTCAGCGCCAACGACCATCGTCGGCGATACCGTCAGAGTAATGATCGCCAGGGTTGCTCTGAACTGCATGGAATCTCCTTGATTATTGTCAGGATTTTGCGCAACGCTCTCCCATGGCGCTCTTGCGGGCCTGCTGTTCCCGCTCCGCCTTTTTCCGGGCTTTACGCTCCGCTACAATGCGCGCCGCTGCGCCACCTACATGGGCTTCGCCGCGCCGTTCTGCCAACCGCATTTGCCGCTCACGCTCGGCAAAACGGGCTTTCTGCTCCTCCGTCAACGAATCGATGCAACGGTGGCAACTCACGCCCTGCTCATACTCCGGACGCTGCTTGTCTTCCTCGGTGATCGGCCGGCGGCACGCGTGGCACTGATCGAACTCACCCCGTTCCAGCTTGTGGTTCACCGTTACCCGGTCATCGAATACAAAGCACTCTCCGTGCCACAGGCTTTGTGATTCCGGGACTTCTTCGAGGTACCGGAGAATACCCCCCTTCAGGTGGTAGACCTCACCAAACCCCTGCTCCTTCAGGAACGCCGTGGACTTTTCACAACGGATGCCGCCGGTGCAGAACATGGCCACCTTCTTGTGTTTCGAAGGGTCCAGATTCTCTTTCACATACTCCGGGAACTCACGAAACGTATCCGTGGCCGGGTTTCTGGCATTCTCAAAGGTGCCGATCTCCACTTCGTACTGGTTGCGTGTGTCTACCACCAATACGTCCGGATCTGAAATAAGATCATTCCACTCTTTGGGATCCACATAAGTACCCACGATCCGTTTCGGGTCAATGCCCTCCACTCCCATGGTGACGATCTCTTTCTTGAGCTTCACTTTGGTTCGCTTGAAGGGCTGGATGTCGACGAACGATTCTTTGTAGTCGATGCCCTCGAACCGCTGGTCAGCCTCCAACCAGGCGCGAATGGCATCCACACCTTCACGGCTGCCGGCTATGGTGCCGTTAATGCCCTCACGAGCCAGCAGCAATGTGCCGTGCACCTCTTTCTCCAACATCAGATCCAGCAATGGCTGACGAAGGGTTTTGTAATCATTCAGGACTGCGAACTTATAAAGCGCACAGACAACAACATCCTGGCTCATGAGTCTGGTTTCTCCTGCGGGCCGGACCGTAAATCCGGAGCATGGTTGATAATCGCCAACGGGCGTGAGGGTGCCATTCTAACGAATACGGGCGAGGGAGAGTATTACGGGGGGTTACAGGGAAGTCATTAACAATGCCCGGCGCCCCAAAGGCGGCACCGGGTGATCAGGCTATGCTCAGAACAGAACAGCAAAACCCACGGAGACGCCAGAGATTTCTGCGCCATCCTTATCGATGTACTGCATGTACTCGCCGTTGACCTGAAAATCCTTGTTGATGTTCAGGTTGGCGCCCACGCCGTAGGAGATATCGGACTCAGATGCCGAGTCACTGAAAGAATTACCAAACCCGCTCGCGGAAGCCGTCAGCTCGCCCTTGGTAACGCCAACAATGGCGTAGGGGTAAACGGGGCTTTCATTGGGAAGGCCCAGAACCATGTAGCCACCCACCAGGTAATCCAGTTCAAGATCCAGGGATACACCGTTAAAACTGGTCGAGTCGTCCTTGGCGCCGAAACCGGCACGGAACTCCGCTGCCAGGTACGGGTTTATCTGCGCGCCGGCCTTGCCCACCAGGGCGCCCAGGTCAAAGTCTTCAGAAATGCCATCTTCTTCGTAGGTTACGAAGGCGTAGTTGAGGCCCACGTAGCCACCTTCCAGGGAATCCTGTGCAGCCGCACCGGATGCAAAAGAAGCCATTACTGCAAAGGCCGAACCCAAAACAATCTTATTCATCATTACTTGCTCCTTGATGAAGGCCTGCCCCAGGGCCTCAACTTCTTGCGTTTATCCGTCAATTTTAAGGGCATGTGAATGATAATTCATTTTGTGAGAAATTCCCCGGCCCCAACCAAAAAAACTCCCGCCGTACGGGAGTTTTCCAGACAGCACCTGTCACCGTATTATTGCTGGGAACCGGCCAGCTCCCGCTCAACCACCGCCGACAACTGCCCCCATCCGGGGCGGGTCAGGCGGATATTGTCCACCAACACGGTTGGGGTACTGGTAACGCGAAGCTGCATGGCCACGCGACGGCTCTGCTCGATTTCTTCGATGTGAAGATCTGTCGTCATGCACCGGCTGAAACGGCGCGCATCAAGCCCCAGGTCGTCAGCGTAGCGGCTAAAGGTATCAACCGGGCTGCTGGAACCGCTCCATTCGGTCTGCATGTCGAACAACTTGTCGTGCATGGCCCAGTAGCTGTCCTGGTCACCGGCACAGCGCGCTGCCTGGGCCGCAGGCATGGCGTTGTCGTGTTGCTGGAGTGGCAGATCAAAGTACACAAACCGCACCTTGCCGGACTCCACGTATTCCTGCTTCAACTGCTGGCTGGCGTCCGAAAAACGCGCGCAGGCAGGGCACTGGTAGTCTGCGAACTCCCGCACCACCACGGGTGCGTCTTCGTCACCAACGGAGACGCCGAAACGATCCAGTTGGGCAGGAAACGGGTCGGCATTGGGGCCGGCAACCGGCAACTCATCTGAGGTGGGGGCCGGACTCGCGGTCAGGAAAAAGACGCCCACCGCAACAAAAACAAGAACGATGACACTGATGCCGATATACAACGACTTACGATCTTTCTTCCTGTTGGGCGGCGGTGCGCCGGTCTCTTTTCTTCTTTTTGCCTCGCCCATGGTAGAGCTCCTTATTGTTTATTCATTCGTGGACGTTTTCATGCGGTAATGAGCACGCTAAGATCTTTATACATTACATAAGTTCCAACAAAAATTAAGGAATTCTCATGGCCTTACCTGAATCCCTGAAGACATCGCTGAGTCTCCCGCTGGTGGCGGCACCCATGTTTCTGATCTCCGGACCGGAGATGGCGCTGGCCTGCTGCAAGCAGGGCATCGTTGGCAGCTTCCCGGCCCTGAACCAGCGCACCAGCGAAGGCTTCGAGGAATGGGTGATTCAGATGAACGAAGGCCTGAAGGACTTCCGGGAAACCCATCCGGGCCAGACAGCCGCGCCTTACGCCGTGAACCTCATCGTTCATCGCACGAACCCGCGCTGGGAGGCCGATCTGGACCTGTGTGTGAAACACCAGGTGCCCATAGTGATCACCTCACTGGGAGCCGCCACCAAAGTGACCGAAGCGGTGCACAGTTACGGCGGCCTGGTCTTCCACGATGTCACCAACCAGAAACACGCCCGCAAAGCGGCCGAAGCAGGCGTGGATGGCATTATCGCGGTGTCTGCCGGTGCCGGCGGCCACGCTGGCACCATTAATCCATTCGTGCTGGTGCACGAAATCCGCGAGGTGTTCGATGGCGTGATCCTGCTCGCCGGCGGGCTTTCCAACGGCGAAGACCTCCTGGCGGCTCAAGCCATGGGCGCGGACCTGTGCTATCTGGGCACACGGTTTATCAATACCACCGAATCGCGGGCGGAAGCAGCCTATCAGAACATGATCATCGAGGCGGTATCCGGCGACATTATCCACACACCGGCGGTGTCAGGGATTCCCGCCAACTTTATGCGTCAGAGTCTGGAAGCCGCCGGCTATCCCATGGATAAGCTGAACCAGGCCGGTGAGCTGAATTACGGCGATAAGCTCAAGCCCGTGGACGACGAAGCCAAAGCCTGGAAAACCGTCTGGTCCGCCGGCCAGGGCGTCAGCCAGATCACCGACGTTGTATCGGTCAGCGATCTTGTCGGGCGAATTGGTGATGAATATCGACGTGCCCGTGCGCGGCTCTGTGAGTAGAGCCGCCGAGCGCACTTATACCCGGAACTGGGATGCCTTGCCCTGCAGGGTGTCCAGTAGTTCCCCGATCTGCCCGCTGGCCTGATCCGAGCGCTCAATGGCGTCAACGGTTTCACCGGACAGGCGGGCAATGTCCGTCACGCTGACGCTGACCTCCCCCGCATTCCTGCTCTGCTCTTCCGCAACCGCCGAAATCTCAAGCGCGCGTTTCTGCAAACTACCCAGCATTTGGTTGATCTGGTCGAAGTGCTCGTCGGCGCGACGGAATTCGGCGGACGATTCCGCCACCTGCCCCGAAACCTGATCAATCACGGTCACGGCCTGGCGGCTGCCCCGCTGAAGGCGATCAATAATGCCCTGAATTTCCGTGGTGGATTCCTGGGTACGGCTTGCCAGGGTACGCACTTCATCGGCCACGACCGCAAAGCCGCGCCCGGATTCGCCCGCCCTCGCCGCTTCAATGGCAGCGTTAAGCGCCAACAGGTTGGTCTGCTCAGCAATAGCTCCGATTACCGAGAGCACGGAATCAATTTCCGTACTCTGGCTGTTCAGTTCATTGACCGCCGCGACGGCCTGCTCCACGTTAGCAACAACCTGATCCAGACGCCCTCTTACATCACGGGAAATCGATGCCGTTGCCTCACTCTCCGCGTTTACGTTCTGGACGGAACCGGCGATTTCCTGGACGCTGTCAGCCACTTCGGCAATGCTGCCCGACATTGCCGACATGGTATCCGACACCTCCGCCACTTCCTGCTGCTGGCGATTAACGGCCGATACCGCATCGCGGCTGATCTGACCTTGTTCTCTGGCTCTCTCAGCGGCTGATTCGGCGGACGACTTTACCTCTGACACCAACTCCTGGATGCGCGCAATGAACTGGTTCATGCCCCGTGCCATTTCCGTCAGTTCGTCGCGGCCCTTGAGGGATACCCGTCGGGTCAGATCGGCCTCACCGTCGGCTATCTGCCAGATCGCCGAACTCAACCGGAGCACACGGGGAAGAAGACCGCCGCCGAGCACGGCCGCCACCAGAACGATCAGCACAACCACAGAACCGATGGCAAGGAACGAGAGATTGGAGGCAAGGCTGCCCGCCTCACGATCCAGTGCCTCCACGGTGCTATCAATACGTGCCTGCGTGTCTCCACCCATGGTGGCAAGCTGTTGCTGCAGGCGCTGGTTGACCTCCCCGGTCTCAGCCTCCAAAGTCTGGCGCAGCGCGTCGATACTGCCGGTGATGGTCTCACTGAACTCTTCTTCCAGAGCAGCGAGATCACGGTTGATCCCTTCCAGTGAGAGCCCCATTTTCAGCTGACCAATCGCTGTGCCCTGAGGTTTGATATCGGCGGTGATAATCACCACGTTGGGGTCGCGGCTTGCCGCATCCAGGACCTTATTTGCCGCACCACGGCCCTCCCCCTGCTCCATTAAGGTGCGTACGCGATCATCGGTGCGATCGACATAACGGGTCAGCCTTTCCCCGTACTGATCGTAATAGACTGCAAAAAGAACCGACTCCCGGGCATCCGCCAGCTCAATGAGATCCGTCAACCGCGGCACGTCCCGATCCCAGATCAGCGGCGCGGCAACCGCGGCCAGCACCTCCGCCAGCCCCTGCGCTTCAGACATCACTGCCGACCGAACATTGTTCGCCACCCGCTCCTGCTGAGCCGTCTGCTGGCGCGTCAATTCACCCGCCAACTCCTCCGTGGTCCTCTGCTGCATGAGCTGCAGGCGATTACGGACGTCTTCGCGCGTGTCACCAAACGACCCGCTGACTTCACGGCTGCTGGCCTCAAGGGCGGAACCGGCGGTCTCCACCAGGCTGTCCACCTGATTGGATATCAGCCACTGGCTCATGGCGACCTGCACCACCCCGGCAACGATCAGAATCAGGAAAACAGGTCGCAGCAAGCGGCTCGTTACCAGCGCCTTCAGAAAACGAGGGGTCATACGGGCTCCATCAACACGTGTGAATCACACATTCCGGCGGCAGGGCTCGGCCTGCCCGTCCAGACTTATGATTGACTATAGAGCAAAACCCGGACCACGGAGTGACGCAATCATGTACGGATTTTGTAACGGCCCGGTGAAATTCTTTGAAACTGAGAATCCGGCAGACGAGTACCGTTAGTATGACGGGGACTCGTTTGTGAACTTTCGTGCCCAATTGGCGTAAGCTCCCAGACACATCAATGAAAACAGGTGAAAAAATGCTGGGATTCCTGAAGGGCGATCCAAAGAAGAAACTGCAGAAGGAATACGAAGCCAAGCTTCAGAAGGCGCTGCATGCCCAGCGCAATGGTGACTTACGTACCCATGGCACGTTGATGGAGGAGGCGGAGAAGATTTATGCGGAGTTGCAGAAGATGGACAAGGAGTAGCATTTCAAGCTTGGCGGGTGGGTCGGCTGGCACACCCCTGTTCAAAACACGCCCGTAGATACGTCCATGTAGGGCTCGGTCGCGCCATCCCTGGCGCTCCACGGTTTTGAACAGGGGTGTGCCAGCCGACCTGGTGACTATGCCTCGCCTAAAAATTGCCTCAATTGTCGATTCAGGCGATCGACTTCACGTCGCATCTCCTGGACCTCGTCGAGAAGCTCAAGGGACATGGCCAACCCCGGTAGGTTCATTTTAAGATCACGCTGCAAACGCTGGGCCTTTCGCAAGCGGGCAAGGGCCTCCAGATCAAATTGCCACTGGCGCGCTTCCGGGGATTCCTCGACCGGGGCGATCACACCGTAGCTCACCAGTTTAATAACAAACTCGGCGTGGCAGTCCCCGCGTTCGCAGATTTCCCGCAAGGTGAATGTAGCGGTTGGTTCCACCAGTTCGACGCTCAGGATATGGTCTTTGTCAGTCATCCTTCATCCCCCGCTTACACATGCAACTTGCTGCGTGGATTGAATCCTTTTTCGGCCTCGGCCAACTGCTTGTAGAGTTCCTCGGCTTTCTCAGAGTGCTGTTCGGGCATGACGATTTGCAACACCACGATCTGATCCCCCGGATGTTTACCGGGCAACCCTTTACCTTTTAGCCGCAGTTTTCGACCGCTGGAAGAGCCCTTAGGTACTTTCACATTCACCTTTGAACCAACGGTTGGCACCGTGACCGAGGCCCCGATCGCGGCTTCCCAGGGTGCGATGGGAACCGTCACCAGTATATCCCGGCCTTCGACGGTGAAGTGAGGGTGCGGTGCGTATTCCACTTCGATAAACAGGTCACCGTTCTCCGCACCGCCAACGCCGGGGGCACCCTGGCCTTTCAGGCGGATGTGCTGCCCTTCCTTCATGCCGGCGGGGATCTTCACGTTGAGGGTTTTCTGGCGCGGCACGACGCGGCCTTGGGCGCCAGCATCCTGGACGGTGAAGGAAACCTGCTTTTCGCAGCCATGAAAGGCCTCTTCCAGGAACAGCGCCAGCCGGGCATGCACGTCTTCACCCCGCATGCGCATGGAGTGACGCTGGCCACCAAAGCCGCCGCCAAAACCGGCACCGGCGCGACGGCCGCCTCCGAAGATTTCTTCGAAGAACTCACTGAACTGCTGCGCATCGGCTTCGGTGTAGCCGCCACCCCCAAAGCCTGAGGCACTCTGCCATCCGGGAGGCGGCTGAAACGATCCGTCTTTCCGGGCACCGTACTTCTTCAACTCGTCGTATTCGGCCCGTTTCTCCGGGTCTTTCAATACTTCGTAGGCTTCACCGACATCTTTGAACTTGTCGGAGGCGTTCTCTTCCTTGCTGACGTCCGGATGGTATTTCCGGGCCAGTTTGCGATAGGCCTTCTTGATGTCCTCGGGGGAGGCAGACTCGCTCACACCGAGTACGGCGTAATAGTCTTTGAAGTCCATGCATTCCCTCACATGTGTCCAGATGACTGGGCATTTTTCGCCCGATTATTAACTCTATATTTGATGAGTAAGGGGAAATTACAAGGTGGGGAGGTATCAGAATTGATGCGTATCAGTTGTTGGCTTTTGTCGTGCCTTAAGGTTGGGCTTGTAGCCTGTTGATTTCTGCGGGTGGCGCCCCGGTGGGAATACCTTTCCAGAAAACGCCCGTGAATACGTCCATGTAGGGCTTGGTCGCGCCATCCCTGGCGCTCCACATTTCTGGAAAGGTATTCCCATCGCGGCTCATGCCAGCTATTGGAGTTATCGCAAAGATGTCCGGACAACGCTTGACGAAGACTGATAGAGCGGGCGATATCGAGAGGCAAAACAAGCAGAGATGGGCTTTCCTTCCGGGACCCTAAAAAACAGGGATGTTTTTTAGGAGTCTACAGGGACGTATTCACGACGTGTCCCGGAAGGAAAGCCCACCTCTGCGACGCCTCCGCAACCAGCAGGCTACAGAGGCAAACCCCAGGGCTTATCGAACCTTGGGATCCAGCTCACCAGAAGCATACCGCTCAAACATGCGTTCAAGGTTAACCGGTTTGATCTTGCTGGCGTTGCCGGCGGTGCCGAAGGCTTCGTAGCGGGCGACGCAGACTTCCGTCATCGCCTTCATGGTTTCTTTCAGGAATTTACGCGGGTCAAATTCGGCCGGGTTCTGGGCCAGGAAACGACGGGTTGCGCCGGTGCTGGCCAGGCGCAGGTCGGTGTCGATGTTGACCTTGCGAACACCGTGCTTGATGCCTTCAACGATTTCCTCAACCGGCACACCGTAGGTTTCCGGGATTTCGCCGCCGTATTCGTTGATGATCTTCAGCCACTCCTGGGGCACGGAGCTGGAGCCGTGCATAACCAGGTGGGTGTCCGGGATGCGGGCATGGATCTTTTTAATCTGCTCGATGGCCAGGATGTCACCGGTCGGCGGACGGGTGAACTTGTAAGCACCGTGGCTGGTTCCGATGGCTATGGCCAGGGCGTCCACGTGGGTTTTCTTGACGAAATCCGCCGCTTCTTCCGGATCGGTCAGCATCTGGCTGTGGTCCAGGGTGCCCTCTGCGCCAATGCCGTCTTCTTCGCCGGCCTGCCCGGTTTCCAGGGAGCCCAGGCATCCCAGTTCGCCTTCTACAGAGACGCCACAAGCGTGGGCCATTTCCACAGTGCGGCGGGTGACGTCGACGTTGTACTCATAGTCGGTAGGAGTCTTACCGTCTTCACCCAGGGAGCCGTCCATCATTACGGAGCTGAAGCCTAGCTGAATGGAGCGCTGACATACGGACGGGCTGGTGCCGTGATCCTGGTGCATAACCACCGGAATATGGGGAAACTCCTCAATGGCTGCCAGAATCAGGTGACGCAGGAAGGGGGCGCCGGCGTATTTGCGGGCGCCGGCAGAGGCCTGAACAATCACCGGAGAGTCGGTCTTGTCGGCCGCCTCCATGATCGCGCGCATCTGCTCCAGGTTATTCACGTTGTACGCCGGCACACCGTAACCATGCTCGGCGGCGTGGTCCAGCAGTTGCCGCATCGAAATCAGGGCCATTGGGGTTGTCTCCTTGGTTTATTAAACAATGTCTTTGGCAGACCTCTCTGGTTTGGAGTCTGCTGCGGAGGGCCGAGAAGCTCTTCCGGGACACGCCGTGAATACGTCCCTGTAGGCTCGTAAAAAACATCCCTGTTTTTTACGGTCCCGGAAGAGCTTCTCGGCCCTCCTTGCGATTTAAACTTTTGCTATGCGCCGCGCTCTTCAAGAACTGCGACAGCTGGTAACGTCTTTCCTTCCACAAATTCCAGGAAAGCACCGCCACCGGTGGAAATGTACGAGATTTTGTCACTCACACCGTACTTGTCAACGGCAGCAACGGTATCACCGCCGCCAGCCAGGGAGAAGGCGTCGCTTTCGGCGATGGCTTTCGCCAGGGACTGGGTGCCGTTGCTGAACTGATCAAATTCAAAAACACCAACCGGGCCGTTCCAGAGGATGGTTTTGGCGCTTTTTAACAGCTCGGCGAACTGGCCAGCGGTTTCCGGGCCAACGTCGAGGATCATGTCATCATCGCTGACGTCGGAGATGTTCTTCGTGGTGGCGGTCGCGGTTTCCGCGAATTCACTGGCAACCACAACGTCCACCGGCAGCGGGATTTCCACGCGGGAGGCGATTTCGCGGGCCGTGTCGATCAGGTCGTGTTCGCACAGGGATTTGCCGACCGGGTGACCGGCGGCCGCCAGGAAGGTGTTGGCGATGCCGCCACCGACGATGATGGAGTCGCAGACTTTTTCCAGGGCGTTGAGCACGTCCAGTTTGGTGGACACCTTGGAGCCGCCGACAATGGCCACCACCGGTTTGGCCGGGTTATCCAGGGCTTTGCCGAGGGCTTCCAGTTCTGCCGCCAGCAGCGGGCCGGCGCAGGCTTCCGGGGCGAAGCGGGCAACACCATGGGTGGAGGCCTGGGCGCGGTGGGCGGTGCCGAAGGCGTCCATCACGTACACATCGCACAGGGCCGCGTACTTTTTGGAAAGCTCTTCGTCGTCTTTCTTCTCGCCCTTGTTGAAGCGGACGTTTTCGAAAAGGACGACTTCGCCGTCGGCTACATCAACGCCCTCGAGGTAATCGGTGATCAGGCGAACTTCCTGACCCAGTACCTTGCTGAGGTGGTCGGCCACCGGTTTCATGGAGGAGGCTTCGTCGTAAACGCCTTCTTCCGGGCGGCCGAGGTGGGACATCAGCATGACCTTTGCGCCTGCGTCCTTTGCCGCCTTAATCGTCGGCAGCGAGGCACGGATGCGAGCGTCGCTGGACACTTCGCCATTTTTTACCGGTACGTTGAGGTCTTCACGAATCAGTACCCGCTTACCGGCGAGATCCAGATCGGTCATTCTCTTGATAGTCATCGTTGTTCATCCCCTGATCAAAAAAAGTGTCAGTGGCTGGAGAGCCAGTGTTTGCTGACGTCCAGCATCCGATTTGCGAACCCCCACTCGTTATCAAACCAGCACAGCACCTTCACCATGGTGCCGCCGGTTACGCGCGTCTGGCCTCCGTCGACGATGCCGGAGTGGGCGTCGTGATTAAAATCGGAGCTGGCCAGAAGCTCATCGGTGTAGCCCAGAATGTGTTTCAGCGGGCCATGGGCGGCGTTTTTTAGTAAGTTGTTCACCGCCTCCACCGAGGTGTTTTCTCTGACATTCACCACCATGTCGATTGCCGACACGTTCATGGTGGGCACCCGCATGGCCACCGAGCTGAACTTGCCTTCCATGTGAGGCAGCAAGCGCTCAATGCCCTTCGCAAGGCCTGTGTCGACTGGAACAATGTTGTGCAGGGCGCTGCGGGTTCGGCGCAGGTCCTGATGGTGATAGGCGTCGATCACCGGCTGGTCATTCATGGCCGCATGAATAGTGGTTGTCGTGCCGTGCTCCACCCCCAATGCTTCATCAAGTACCTGGATAACCGGTACCAGGCAATTGGTGGTGCAGGAGGCAGCAGCCACGATACGATCAGACTCGGCCAGTTGGTCCTGATTCACGCCATAAACAATGGTGCGATCCACATCGGATTCCGCCGGTTGTGAGAACAGCAGGCGTTCAGCACCAGCTTTCAGGTGTTGCTCGGCCGTCGCGCGGTCGGTGAAAGCACCTGAGCACTCCAGCACCAGATCAATGCCCAGCTCGTCCCAGGGCAGCTCCGATGCTTCGGCGCAACGGACGACGCGAATACGGTCCCCGTTTACCAGCAGGGAATCGCCCTCAACGTTTATCTCACCCTGGAATCGACCATGGGTGGAATCGTAGCGGGTGAGATGGGCAATGGTATCGATGTCCGCCAGCTCGTTAATCGCGACCACCTGAAGGTGATCGCGAAAACGATTCTCGTAGAGTGCACGCAAGACGCACTGGCCGATACGGCCGTATCCATTGATGGCGATGCGATACGGTGCAGCGGTGCTCATCAGGCTTCCAGCAACTCCCCGGCCACAGCGACAATGTTGTCTACCGTAAAGCCGAATTCCTTGAACAGCTCACCGGCAGGCGCAGACTCACCGAAGGTGCTCATGCCCACCACGCGGCCGTCCAGGCCAACGTACTTGTACCAGTAATCTTCAATAGCGGCCTCGACGGCGACCCGGTTGGTCACTTCAAGCGGCAGCACTTCCTGCTTATACGCGGCGCTCTGGGCGTCGAAGGTGTCGGTGGATGGCATGGACACCACGCGAACCTTGTCACCCTTCTGGCGCAGCGCTTCGGCTGCGTCCTGAGCCAGCCCCACTTCACCACCAGTGGCGATGAGGATCAGGTCCGGCGTGCCTTCGCTGTCTGACAGGATGTAGCCACCCTTGGCGATGTTGGCCAGTTGCTCCGCATCACGCTGCTGGTGCGGCAGTCCCTGACGGGAGAAGACCAGCGCAGTCGGGCCATCGACACGCTCCAGGGCAGCTTTCCAGGCAACCGCTGACTCAACGGCATCCGCCGGGCGCCAGGTGCTCATGTTAGGCGTGGTGCGCAGGCTCGCCAACTGCTCGATGGGCTGATGCGTTGGGCCATCTTCGCCCAGGCCGATGGAGTCGTGGGTGAACACGTAAATGGAGCGCTGCTTCATCAACGCTGCCATGCGCACGGCGTTGCGGCAGTACTCCATAAAGATCAGGAAGGTAGCGCCGTAAGGTACGAAGCCGCCATGCAGGGCGACGCCGTTCATGATGGCTGCCATGCCGAATTCGCGAACACCGTAGTAAACGTAGTTACCGCTGGCGTCTTCTTTGGTCAGTGGCTTACTGCCATTCCAGATGGTGAGGTTGGAGCCCGCCAGGTCGGCAGAGCCACCCAGCAATTCCGGCAGCATCGGGCCATAGGCGTTCAGGGTGTTCTGGGACGCCTTGCGGCTGGCAACAGTTTCGCCTTTGTCCTGGCACTCCTGAATATACGCCTGGGCCTTCTCGGAGAAGTCCGCCGGCAGTTCTCCGGCCATACGACGCTTGAGCTCAGCGGCCAGTTCCGGTTCCGCCTTTTCGTAGGCGGCAAATGCCTGTTCCCACTCGGTCTGCGCGGCAGCGCCTTTTTCACGGGCATCCCAGGCACCGTATACTTCCGACGGGATCTCGAAAGCACCGTGGTTCCAACCCAGCTTCTCGCGGGTCAGTGCAATTTCGTCCTCACCCAGCGCAGCGCCGTGACAGGCTTCGGTGCCTTGCTTGTTGGGGGAACCAAAACCAATGATGGTCTTGCAGCAAATCAGTGTGGGCTGAGTTGTGTTCGCCCGGCCGGCCTCAATCGCAGCGCGAACGGCCTCCGGGTTATGGCCATCAACCTCGGGAATGACCTGCCAGCCATAAGCTTCGAAACGCCTGGGCGTGTCGTCGGTAAACCAGCCGTCCACTTCACCGTCGATGGAGATGCCGTTGTCGTCGTAGAACATGATCAGCTTGCCAAGGCCCAATGTGCCGGCCAGGGAAGACACCTCGTGGGAGATGCCTTCCATAAGGCAGCCATCGCCCAGGAAGGCGTAGGTGTAGTGATCAACAATATTGTGGCCAGGGCGGTTGAACTGCTCCGCCAGGGTTTTCTCCGCCAGCGCAAAGCCGACCGCATTGGCAATGCCCTGCCCGAGCGGCCCCGTGGTGGTTTCAACGCCCGGTGTATAACCGTACTCAGGGTGGCCCGGGGTTTTGGAGTGCAGTTGACGGAAGTTCTTGATGTCGTCGATGGAGACGTCATAGCCGCTCAGGTGCAGCAGGGAATACTGCAGCATGGAGCCATGGCCGTTGGACAGCACAAACCGGTCACGGTTAGCCCAATTGGGATTTGCCGGGTTGTGGCTAAGGAAATCGTTCCAGAGGACCTCGGCGATGTCCGCCATACCCATGGGAGCGCCCGGGTGGCCGGATTTGGCTTTCTGAACCGCATCCATGCTCAGCGCGCGAATGGCGTTGGCGAGATCTGTGCGAGACGGCATTGACGTTTCTCCAGTTTTTGGTCGGCAAAAGGTGAACGGTTAAAAAGAAGGCGCGTATTTTCGCCGATTAGTGACCACCGGGGCAAATCGGCGACACTCTTTTTATGGAAGTTTTACGGATGTTTTCAACGCCGGAATTTTTGCACAGAAATTTTATCTGATTTTTCAAACAGATCTAAATCTATATCAATTTATTTTGATATAGATGTTGATTGCCCGGAAAGACATGCCTACACTTCTTTCCCATGACATCCATGACCACACCTGCAACTGACCTGTCCTCCGTGGACGCCCTGGCACCGATCTTCAAAGCGAGCGGTGACCCGTTACGCCTGGAGATTCTGCGGGTGTTGCGTCGGGACACCTTTGGCGTACTGGAGCTGAGCCAGCTCTTCGAGATGCGCCAGTCGGGCATGAGCCATCATTTGAAGGTGATGCACAAGGCAGGACTGCTGGAACCCCAGCGGGAAGGCAACGCCATTTTCTACCGGCGCCCCCTGAACCTCGAAAGCGACAAGCTGACGGACCAGACCATCCGCCAGGTTTTCCAGAGCGTGGACCGTATTCCGCTGCCTGAGCATCTGCAGGAAAAGATCGAAGCCATCCGCAATCAGCGCGCGGACCAGTCCCAGGCCTTCTTCTCCCGTTACGCCGAAAAATTCCGGGAGCAACAGGAACTCATTGCCGCGTTTGACCTCTACGCCGAACCGGTGGCGAACCTGATTCGTAATCGTTCCGAGCGTCATGACTGGAAAACGGCCCTGGAAATCGGCCCCGGTGAAGGCGCATTCCTGCCGGTGCTCTCGAAGATCTGCAATCACGTGGTGGCACTGGACAATTCCCGCGACATGCTGGCCAAGGCCACCCGTACCTGCATCGAAGAACGTCTGAACAACGTCGATCTGATTGAAGGTGTTACCGACAACCTGTTGGCTCGTGGTGACGATTTTGACCTGGTGGTGGCCAACATGGTCCTACACCACGTACCCAGCCCCGCGGACATTTTTCTGGATGCCTCGGCACTGATGAACACCGGTGGCTGCCTGTTTGTCAGTGATCTGTGCAGCCATGACCAGGATTGGGCGAAGGAAGCCTGCGGCGATCTGTGGCTGGGTTTTGAACCGGAAGAGCTTACCAGTTGGGCCACCGATGCAGGCCTGGCTGCGGGTGAGTCGCTGTTCATCGGGCTGAGAAACGGCTTCCAGGTGCAGGTGAGAGAATTCTGGAAAACCGCAGAGTCCACATAGGACAGAAACAAAACTGTATCAATTTTTTTTGATATAGAAATATGCAGACTCAGAAAACTGATTTACGATACCAACATCAAAACTGCCGGCCTCAATCAAGAACCCATTGCCGGCCCGAATTTGCAACGCTCACAGAGGAACAACCCTATGTCTGATTACAGCGTCTTTACCTCCGAATCGGTCTCTGAAGGCCACCCTGATAAATTGGCTGACCAGATTTCCGATGCCGTCCTCGACGCCATTCTGGTTGACGACCCCCATGCCCGGGTTGCGTGCGAAACCATGGTAAAGACCGGGGTCGCTATCGTCGGTGGTGAAATCACCACCAGCGCCTGGGTGGATCTGGAAGACCTGGTGCGCGGCGTGATCAAGGACATCGGCTACACCTCCTCTACCGTGGGCTACGACGGTGACACCTGCGGCATTATCAACATCATCGGCAAGCAGTCCGTGGACATTGCCCAGGGCGTTGACCGCCAGAAGCCGGAAGACCAGGGCGCCGGCGACCAGGGCCTGATGTTCGGCTACGCCAGCAACGAAACCGACGTGCTGATGCCGGCCCCGATCACTTTCTCTCACCGTCTGGTACAACGCCAGGCCGAAGCCCGCAAGAGCGGCTTGCTGCCATGGCTGCGCCCCGATGCGAAAAGCCAGGTCACCTGCCGCTATGAAAACGGCAAGGTCACCGGCATCGACGCCATTGTTCTGTCCACCCAGCACGACGAAGACGTGTCCCAGGCAGATCTGAAAGAAGCCGTCATGGAACTGATCGTCAAGCACGCTCTGCCGGCGGAGTTGCTGCACAAGGATACCCAGTTCCACATCAACCCGACTGGCAAGTTCGTGATCGGCGGCCCTGTGGGCGACTGCGGCCTGACCGGTCGCAAGATCATTGTCGACACCTACGGCGGCATGGCCCGTCACGGCGGCGGCGCCTTCTCCGGCAAGGACCCGTCCAAGGTGGACCGTTCAGCCGCTTACGCCGGCCGTTACGTGGCGAAGAATATTGTCGCCGCTGGCCTGGCTGAGAAGTGCGAGATCCAGGTGTCCTACGCCATCGGCGTGGCGCAGCCAACGTCCATCTCCCTGAATACCTTCGGCACTGGCAAGATCAGCGACGACAAGATCATCAAGCTGGTCCGCGAGCACTTCGACCTTCGCCCGTATGCAATTACCAACATGCTGGACCTGCTGCACCCGATGTATCGGGCCACCGCGGCCTACGGCCACTTCGGGCGTGAGCCGGTGGAGATGACGGTTGGCGGCAAAACGTTTACTGCCTTCCCATGGGAGAAGACAGATCGGGCTGACCTGTTGAAGGATGCCGCTGGTATTTGATTTGAAGACCGGTCGTACACACGACCATCACCACTATTTATACGACGGGAGAACACCATGAGCACTCCGGCAGAAAAACTGAAGCAATTCGATGATTACAAAGTTCGCGATATCTCACTCGCGGGCTGGGGCCGTAAGGAAATCAACATCGCCGAAGGCGAAATGCCTGCGCTGATGGCCCTGCGTGAAAAGTACAAAACCGAGCAGCCGCTGAAAGGCGCCAATATCATGGGCTGCATTCACATGACCATCCAGACCGCCGTGCTGATCGAAACACTGGTTGAACTGGGCGCCACAGTGCGCTGGTCATCGTGCAACATCTTCTCGACCCAGGATCAGGCAGCCGCCGCTATTGCCGAGAGTGGTGTCCCTGTTTTCGCCTGGAAAGGTGAGACCGACGAGGAATACGACTGGTGCCTCGAGCGTACCGTTGGTGCCGACGTGGACGGCTGGGAACCCAACATGATTCTGGACGACGGCGGCGACCTGACGGCCCTGCTCCACGAAAAGTATCCGGAGATTCTGGCTAACTGCCACGGTGTCACCGAGGAAACCACCACCGGTGTACACCGCCTGCAGGAAATGCTGCGGGACGGCAAGTTGAAAGTGCCGGCCATCAACGTCAACGACGCAGTGACCAAGTCCAAGAACGACAACAAGTACGGCTGCCGCCACAGCCTGAACGACGCCATCAAGCGCGCCACCGACCACCTGCTGGCCGGCAAGAAAGCGCTGGTCATCGGCTACGGCGATGTGGGCAAGGGTTCTGCTGCGTCCCTGCGTCAGGAAGGCATGATCGTGAAGGTTACCGAAGCCGACCCGATCTGCGCCATGCAGGCCTGCATGGACGGTTTCGAAGTGGTGTCGCCATACTTGGATGGCGTTAACACCGGCACCGAAGCCGGCGTGGACAAGGCACTGCTGCAGAACACCGACCTGCTGGTCACCACCACCGGCAACATGAACGTGTGTGATGCCAACATGCTCAAGGCGATCAAGAGCGGCGCCGTGGTGTGTAACATCGGCCACTTCGACAACGAAATCGACACCGCCTACATGCGCAAGAACTGGGAGTGGGACGAGGTCAAACCGCAGGTGCACGTGGTGTATCGCGACAAGGTCGCCAACGACCACCTGATCCTGCTGTCCGAAGGCCGCCTGGTGAACCTGGGTAACGCCACCGGTCACCCGTCACGGATCATGGACGGTTCCTTCGCCAACCAGGTGCTGGCGCAGATGTACCTGTTCGAGCGCAAGTTCGCCGACCTTCCGGAAGAGGCCCGCGAAAAGGGTATCTATGTTCAGGTTCTGCCCAAGCATCTGGACGAGGAAGTGGCCCGCGCCATGGTGGAAGGCTTTGGTGGCGTGATCACCAAGATGACACCTGAGCAGGCGAAGTATATTGGCGTACCGGTCGAAGGCCCGTACAAGCCGGAAAGTTACAAGTACTGATCAGGTAGCAGCATGGAAACCCAGAAACAGTTCAAACGCCGCTTCAGCTTTGAGTTTTTCCCGCCCAAGACCGACAAGGGCTGGGAAAAGCTGCAGGGCGTGCGCAATACGCTGGCCGAGGTTGACCCGGATTTCTTCTCGGTCACCTTCGGTGCCGGCGGCTCCACCCGGGACCGCACTGTGCAGACGGTGCTGGACCTTCACAAACGGGGCGTGTCCACCGCGCCGCATCTGTCCTGCGTGGGCGCCACCCGCGACAGCATTGCGGAACTGCTGGATGTCTATCGCGACAACGGCATCAACCGCATCGTCGCCCTGCGTGGCGACATGCCGTCAGGCATGGGCGCCGCCGGTGAACTGCGGTACGCCAATGAGTTGGTCAGCTTTATCCGCGAGTACAGCGGCGATACCTTCAATATTGAAGTAGCGGCCTACCCGGAGTTCCACCCCCAGGCCCGCACCGCGGAAGACGACCTGAAGAACTTCGCCCGCAAGGTTGAAGCAGGCGCCAACAGCGCCATCACCCAGTACTTCTTCAACGCGGACAGCTACTTCTACTTTATCGACCGTCTGGAGAAGATGGGCGTTACCATTCCGGTGGTGCCGGGCATTATGCCCATCGTCAACTTCTCCAACCTGACCCGCTTCTCGGACATGTGCGGTGCGGAGATCCCCCGCTGGATCCGCAAGCAGCTGGAAGCCTACGGCGACGACAGCGACAGCATCCGCAAGTTTGGTGAGGAAGTGGTCACCGAAATGTGCGCGAAACTGCTTGCCGCCGGGGCGCCCGGGCTTCACTTCTATACCCTGAACCAGGCGGAACCGAGCCAGAGTATCTGGAAAAACCTGGGGATTGGTGAGCGGGAGAAGATTGCGTTTTAAGTTTCGCTGCTTTCCCCAACTCTCCCCAACGCTCCCCAAACCCTCTCCCTCCATGGGAGAGGGCTCCCCCTCCAACCATTTGATTTTCTGCATTTCTCCGCCTGATGGTCTAAAGTGTAAGGGTTGCAGTTCCACAAACCGCCCCCGGAAAGAACAGGCTTGATCAGCCCGCATTTCTGGAGCACTCCACCGGGTGCACGGGCAACAAAAGTAAAAACAGGAGATTGTATGAGCACCAAATGGCTTAAGACGGTTGGCGCAACACTGGCACTTACCGTTGCCGCAGGCACTGCCAGCGCAGAGACCCTGCGCGTCGTCACCGACCCCAGCTTCGTGCCGTTCGAAATGATGGATCAGGAAACCGGCGAGATGATCGGTTTCGACATGGAGATCATCCGCGAAGTGGCAGACCGTGCCGGCTTTGAGATCGACCTGAACACCATGGACTTTAACGGCATCATCCCTGCCCTGCAGACGGGCAACGTGGACATCGCCATTGCCGGGATCACCATCACCGAAGAACGTGAGGAAATCGTTGATTTCTCCGATCCGTATTACGACTCCGGCCTGCGCATCCTGGTGCGCCAGGACAATGGAAAAGTCGAGGAAATTTCAGACCTCGAAGGTGTGAAGATCGGCACCAAGATCGGCAGCACCAGCTACGACTACCTGATGAAAACGCTGGACGAAAATGACGGCGTAACGCCCTACCCAGGCAGTTCAGACATGTACATGGCGCTTATGTCAGGCGCCGTTGACGCTGTGTTCTACGATGCGCCTAACGTTGGCTACTTCGCCAGCACCCGTGGTGAAGGCAAAGTTAAAACCGTTGGCAAGCTGTACGAAGGCCAGCAGTACGGCATCGCCCTGAAAAACGGCAGTGAGTGGGTGGATGACGTTAACGAAGCCCTGGCTTCCATCAAGGAAGACGGCACCTACAAGAAAATCTACGAGAAGTGGTTCGGCCCCATGCCGGAAGACATGTAAAACTGAAAACCACAGCCGGGGTGTACAACACCCCGGCTGGTAACTCCCCATCCAACGGAGACATCCACTGTGGAATTCCAGTTTCAGTTTGACTGGCAGGCAGCCATCAACGCCGTTCCTTATTTGCTCAAAGGTATTCCCTATACCCTGCTTATTTCTTTTGGCGGCCTCGCCATTGGTTTTGTGCTGGGCATTATTTTCGGCCTGCTGAGCATCAACAAAAAATGGTTTTTTCGCTGGCCCGCAACCGCGTACATCGAAATTTTCCGCGGCACCCCCATTCTCGTGCAGGTGCTGTTTATCTTCTACGGTCTGCCCGATCTGGTTGGCGGCCCGATTGACCCGCTAACCGCCGGTATCGCCGCCATTGCCCTGAACTCCGGCGCCTATATTTCCGAAGTGGTCCGGGGCGGCGTGCAATCCATCGACAAGGGCCAGACCGAGGCCGGCCTCTCTCTGGGCCTGTCGCGCTCCCAGACCTTCTGGTCGATTATCTGGCCCCAGGCCTTCCGCCGCATGATTCCGCCCTTGGGCAATCAGGCGATCGTGAGTATCAAGGACACGTCACTGTTCTCGGTCATCGGTGTGGGCGAGCTGGTTCGCCAGGGCCAGGTGTACATCGCCAACACCTTTACCGCCTTCGAGGTCTACTTCGTGGTGGCGATCATGTACCTCGCGATTACCCTCTCCCTCTCACTCGTGCTCCGCCTGATAGAGCGGCGCGGACTGGCTTCTGTCTGAAGGATAGGTACCCATGACACAGATCGTGCAAATGCAGGGCATGAACAAGTACTTCGGTACCCTGCATGTCCTCAAGGAAATTGACCTGACCGTTGAAGCCGGCGAAGTGGTGGTGGTTATCGGCGCCAGTGGCTCCGGCAAATCCACCCTCATCCGCTGCGTTAACGGCCTGGAAGAGTTCGAGTCCGGCAAGCTGGTGGTGGACGGTAACGAGCTTGCCCCGAAGAGTGGCAACCCGAAAGCCCTGGCTGAAATCCGCAAGGAAGTCGGCATGGTGTTCCAGCAGTTCAACCTGTTCCCGCACCTGACGGTGAAAAAGAACATCATGCTGGCGCCCAGGAAGGTCAAGGATGCCCCCGAAACCGTCGCCAACGCCACGGCGGAGAGACTGTTGAACCGCGTCGGTATCGGCAGTCAGGCTGACAAGTTTCCCAGCCAGCTCTCGGGCGGCCAGCAGCAGCGCGTAGCCATTGCCCGCGCACTGGCCATGGAACCCCGGCTGATGCTGTTCGACGAACCCACCTCCGCGCTGGACCCGGAAATGATCGGCGAAGTGCTGGACGTGATGCGAGAGTTGGCCAAGGAAGGTATGACCATGATGGTGGTCACCCACGAAATGGGCTTCGCCCGGGAAGTGGCCGACCGCGTGATCTACATTCACGAAGGCCAGATTGTCGAGGAAGGCAAACCGGCGGATGTGTTCGACAACCCGCAGAATGAACGCACCCAGGCGTTCCTGAGCCGGGTGTTGGCGCACTGACTTACCCCGCCAGACGCGTTAAAGCAACTGGCGGGTGATCCTATACTCCTTCTCGATCTTGGTATGGGAATCATCCGCCAGAAACCGCGCAATCTTCTTGCCCAGTAACGGCACTTCGCACCAGACATTCAGCGTAACGTAGTTGATGCAGGCCTGGTCTGTGCCCTGCAGGCGCATATTGCCCTTGATCTTCGCGGGCACGCCTTCAATTTTTACCCGGAACTCGCAATGCCATTCCCCGTCGTCCTTGCGGAACCAGTGCTCTTCCTGGCGTACGCGATTCCACTCTTTGTGAAAGCTCGCCAGGATGCCGGGCACCTCGGTGGAGGCTGTCATTTCACGCTCAACCACCACCTTCGCGGACAAGTCGTCACGGGTCAGCTCCGGTATATTCACATTGCGCGAACCCAGCCGCTGGTTCTTCTCCTGGATATGGGCCTCGTCGAAGAAAGCCCCAAGCACCCGGTCCAGGCCAGCATCGTATGAATGTCTCAATTCCAGTTCCATAAAGGCCTCCGTATAAGAATGGCCTGATTGTGCGCGGTGAGTTTCATTCACACATTGGCCCGCCGGTCATCGGTGGATGGCATAGTGGTCAGCAGGCGTTGTTAACTGTAATATTCGCACTGGTTAACAGCTGACCTTTTGTTGGAACCTGACAGAACCCCACCGTTTGACGGAGATTTATCATGCGCAACGCTGACCTCGTCGCCCGCGGCCTCAAATCCGTATGGCACCCCTGCACCCAGATGAAAGACCACGAAGGCACCTTGCCCCTGGTGCCCATCAAACGGGGCGAAGGTGTCTGGCTTGAGGACTTCGAAAGCAACCGCTACATCGACGCCGTGAGCTCCTGGTGGGTCAACCTGTTCGGCCATGCGAACCCCAGAATCAACGCGGCTATTCAGGAGCAGATTGGTCAGTTGGAGCATGTGATCCTGGCGGGGTTTACCCACGAGCCGGTGGTCAGCCTCTCCGAGAGACTGATCGAAGTGACCCCTGAAGGCCTCAATAAGTGCTTCTACGCCGACAACGGCTCATCTGCTATTGAAGCTGCGCTCAAGATGAGCTTCCACTACTGGAAGAATCAGGGCAAACCGGGCAAGAAAAACTTCGTCAACCTGAGCAACAGCTACCATGGCGAAACCCTGGGGGCACTGGCACTGGGCGATGTTGCCCTCTACAAGGACACCTATCAGCCGCTGCTGATGGAAGTCATGACGGCGCCCTCCCCGGATGCGTTCAACAAGGAGCCGGGCGAGACCGACGAAGAGTACGCGCTGCGGCAGTTCGAGGCCATGGACGCGTTACTGGCCGAAAAGCATGACGAAATCTGTGCCGTGGTGGTCGAACCACTGATTCAGTGCGCAGGCGGCATGCGCATGCACCATCCGATTTACCACACCAAACTGCGCGAAGCCTGCGACAAATATGGCGTGCACCTGATCGCCGACGAGATCGCGGTTGGCTTCGGCCGCACCGGCACCCTGTTCGCCTGCGAGCAGTCCGGTATCACTCCGGATTTCATGTGCCTGTCCAAAGGCCTGACCGCGGGCTACCTGCCATTGTCGGTGGTGTTGACGACGGACACCGTCTACAACGCCTTCTACGACGATTACGAAACCCTGAAGGCCTTCCTGCACAGCCACAGCTACACCGGCAACCCCATCGGCTGCGCCGTTGCCCTGGCCACCCTGGACATCTTCCGCGACGACAACGTCATCGAGAACAACAAACGCCTGAGCACCTGCATGGCTGACTCCGTCGCCCACCTGGCGGACCACCCCAACGTCGGCGACATCCGCCAGCACGGCATGACCCTGGCGGTGGAAATGGTGAAAAACAAAGCCACCAAAGAGCCCTTCCCCTGGCAGGAGCGGCGCGGCATCCGCGTGTACCAGCATGCGCTCACCCGCCAGTCGCTATTGCGGCCACTGGGTAACGTAGTCTACTTTATGCCCCCTTACGTGATCACCGAAGAACAGATCCGCCACCTGGCCCAAGTGGCCACAGAAGGCATCGAAATCGCCGTACGGGACTGACAAACATCATGCGCATCCCCCGCATCTACACCGACTCACCCCTGAGTGAAGGCGCCACAGCCGGCCTGGACGACAATGCAGCACAACACGTCGGCCGCGTGCTGCGCATGCAGCCCGGCCAGGAACTGCTGCTGTTCAACGGCGACGGCAACGACTACCCCGCCACCATCACCGAGGCCGGCAAGAAACACGTGTCGGTCGAGGTAGGAACGCCGTCCGCCAATGCCACCGAGTCCCACCTGGAGATCGTACTCGGGCAAACCCTGTCGAAAGGCGACCGCATGGACTACGCCGTTCAGAAAGCCGTGGAAATGGGCGTTACCCGCATCGTACCGCTGACCACCGAACGCTGCGACGTCAAACTCAAAGGC
The DNA here is from genome assembly GCF_001566815.1 of Marinobacter sp. Hex_13. Lineage (NCBI taxonomy): Bacteria > Pseudomonadati > Pseudomonadota > Gammaproteobacteria > Pseudomonadales > Marinobacteraceae > Marinobacter > Marinobacter sp. Hex_13. The sequence goes on along the minus strand of NZ_LSMM01000018.1, from coordinate 40,844 downwards.
GACCGTGAAGACAAGCGCCTGCGCCACTGGCAAGCCGTCGCCATCAGCGCCGCCGAACAATGCGGCCGAGCCCGGGTGCCCGAGATAGTACCGGTGATGACACTGTCGGAATGGTTTGAAAACTCGGGTGACTGCGACTTGCGCCTGGTCCTGCACCACCGCACCGAACAATCCCTGGACACCCTTGCCAAACCCGCTCGCGTCGCTCTGATGATCGGCCCCGAAGGCGGCCTCAGCCCGGACGAAATCACCGCTGCCGAAACCGCCGGCTTCCTCCCAGTTGCCCTCGGCCCCCGCGTTCTACGAACCGAAACCGCCCCGGTTGCCGCCATGGCACTGTGCCAGTGGTTGTGGGGTGATATCGGAAGCCAATAACACCCGACCGTGCCGCCGTCTCAGGCTGGCAGGCAAGTCATTGACAGAAGCCACGCCTGACAACATGATCCCTGTCGGACATAAGAGTGAGATGATCGTTGAAGGCGCCTCCGTGGTTTGGGCTGCCTTACGGGGAGGGTTCTCCAAAACTGTGCGGAGCCATGGATGGCGGAGCCCAAGCGCCACATGGATGTGCCGCAGGAGCGTGTTTTGGAGAACCCTCCCCGTAAGGTAGCGGGCACCAAGTCACCAACAACCAAAGAACGTGAGCACCAGATGACAAGCCTGCTAAGCACCCCAGAATTCTGGCAATACCTCAGTATCCCCGTCATTGCCGCCCTGATCGGCTGGACCACGAACTGGCTGGCCATCAAAATGACTTTCTACCCGCTGGAATTCGTCGGCAAGCCCCCGTTACTCGGCTGGCAGGGCATCATCCCCTCAAAGGCCCGAAAAATGGCCGCCATCAGCGTCGACGCCACCATCTCCAAGATTGGCACCGTGCAGGAAATTTTCCAGCAGATCGATCCCCAGGTACTGGCAGCCCACATCCTCTACACCGTCGAACCCCGCACCGAAGAATACGTCGACGAACTGATGCTCAAGGAATATCCCACCTTCTGGGAAAACCTGCCCTCCTCAGCCAGGAACATGGTCTACGACCGGGTACGCAAGTCCACCCCGCAACTGGTGGACAACCTGGTGGGTGACGTTTCCGACAACATCGAAGACCTGCTCGACATCAAAAGCATGGTCATCGAACGCCTGGCCAAGGACAAACGGCTGCTGAACCGGATCTTCATCGAGTGCGGGGAAGTGGAATTCCGTTTCATCATCAACTCCGGCTTCTATTTCGGCTTCCTGTTCGGCCTGGTTCAGATGACCGTCTGGTATTTCTACCAAAGTTGGTGGGTACTGCCTTTCTTCGGCCTGATGGTGGGTTGGGCGACCAACTGGATCGCGCTGAACGTGATCTTCCGGCCCTTGCACGAAAAGAAAGTCGGCCCTTTCCGATTCCAGGGACTGTTCCTCAAACGCCAGCAGGAAGTCGCCGAATCCTTCTGCCACATCGTCACCCACGAAATACTCACGGTTGGCAACATCATCAACGCCATACTGGAGGGCCCAAAGGGCGACCGGGCCCGCAACATGGTCAAAAAACACATTAAACCCCTGGTGGACGAAACCGCCGGCATGGGTAAGGCCCTGACTCAGATGGCGTTTGGACCAACAGGCTTTGCGACCCTAAAGAACCAGGTCGGCAAAAAAGCCATCGAAATTTCGCAAACCTCCTTCAATAACCCGGTGTTCGAAACCGACCGGGCAAGGGCCGTGGAAAGCATCATGGTGGAGCGCATGATTGCCCTCTCATCTGAGGAATTTCAAGACCTTCTTCGACCCTGCTTCCAGGAGGACGAAATCAAACTGATCCTGGTGGGCGCCTTCCTGGGTTTCGCCGCCGGTATCTGCCAATTGGTGTTCGTCTTCGGAGGCTCTGTTTTCTGAGGCTCTAGTGCCAAAAAGCCTGCTGTTATACTGTGCATAGCCGCTAGCTCATTCTATACTCGCGGTGTACGGGTATGTATTTCCCGGCGACTATTCTTTTCCCGGAGGCATCGGATGCCAGGCTTTATTTCCTGGATTTCAGGACTTTTCTCGTCCGACAAACCAACAACCGCAACAGCACCTGAATCCCGCCTGCTCAACCCGGTTGTTTCAACAAACGACAGCCCGGACATAGACCCGGCCCTGATCGACAAATTGGAAGAACGTCTGTTTTGCTGGCTGCTTGACTCACCCCCTGCCACGCTGCGCTCAGAAACCGGGCAATGGGATGAAGTGCTGGAAAAACTGCGCTGGCGAATCGCCAATAGTGAACTGGACGAATTACCGCGCCAACCCATGACCCTGCCGATGCTAATGCGGGCACTCTCCGATGCCAATACAGGCCGTAACCAACTGACGGAGATCATCCTCAATGATCCCGCGTTGACCGACCAACTACTGCAAATTGCCAACAGCCCTTACTTCCGCACCGGCGACCAGTCCATCGACTCGGTGGACCAGGCGGTCTTTGTTCTGGGTATGGACGGTATTCGCAACGTTATTTCCGCCGCCATCATGCGGCCGATGATGGCGGCCAGGAACAGTCGGGAAGCACTCTTTGCACAACGGGTATGGCGCTGGGGGCTCACCTGTGCCCGCAGTGCGGAGTTGATTGCGAAGATTCACGGCCAGGATAGCAGCGTCTATTTCATGGCAGGCCTACTGCCAGCACTCTCTTACATCACACTACGAAGGGAGTTGCAGCGCGTCTGCAGGACGGAATCCGGGCTGGCGGAACCGCCACCCTCGCTGATCCACATCGCCCTTTCCCGCTACCAGTGGGCCACGTCACAACTACTGGCCAATGAATGGGGGCTGCCGCCTAAATACCACGCCCAGCTTCTGGCGGCGGAACGGCCGGCACCGAGGCAGCAACACACCCCGCTGAACGACGGTATTATTATCGGCACCCGGGAGGTGTTACGCCACGCCCACCAGCGCAATATGCCGGAAGACGACGTATTGCGTATTACTAACATCTCGAGGGAGCAGTTTACGCGGGTACGCAAGGTGATCCTCGATACCCTGGAAGCGGGTGCAAAAACCCGCGCCTAGGTTTTTTCTCCGTAACCCCCTTCCTGCTTTAGCAGTTCGGCGAAGGACACCGATTCGTGCTCCGGAGGGCGTTCCATCAGATGGCTCGGCACGGCATAAGGTAAACGGTCAGCAACCCGATCCTCATCACGACGTATGGCTTCCAGCACGCTGCCAACGGTGATCCTCTCGAGGGACTGGCCCGGAGCCAGGCAATCGCCGTTGCGACCGGCCAATGTCAGCAGTTGGGCGCGGATCAGCTTGTCGCTGATACCACGGGTCACCTCCCCCGGCACCCTGAGTTGCTGCTCAACCGCTTCCTGCTGCGGTGCCGGCCGGCCCTCGCTGAAGGGTTTCGCCACCAGCCACATCAACGCCAGCCCGGTTTTTTCCAGAAGTTCCGGCGACAACCGCACCTGGCGGCGTTTGGCCACCGAGCCCGGGTTCTGGAGATAGAAGGCAATGCTGGACCCCAGCAGCAGAATCATCCAGTTGAGGTACACCCAGATCAACAGGATGATGCCGATTGCGAAACTGGAATAGATGGCAGCGTACTTGGCGGAACCGGCGACAAACGACGCAAACAGCATACCCGCCGCCTGCCAGGATATACCTGCCACCAGTCCACCGATGAACGCATAGCGAAGCTTCACCCGGGTGTTGGGAATGAACACGTATACGAAGGTGAACGCCCCGACCACCAGCATGAATGGGGTAAAGCGGGTGGCGAAGACAATCATGGAGCCGAGCGGTTCGATTTCCATCAGCGCCTGCACGAACGCCGACGAGAAAATGGTGGCACTGATACCGATGGCCGACACCATCAACAACGGCCCCACCATGATAACGCTGAGATAATTACTGAAGCGCTGGGCCATCGAGCGCATGTCCGGCACCCGCCAGATCATGTTGAAAGAACGCTCGATCTTCTGCACCAGTGACACCACGGTATAAACCAGCAGTGCCAGGCCGACCGAGCCGAGCACACCCACTTTCATGTTATCCACGAAGCCCAGAATCTGCTCGGCAATCTCGACGCCCTGGGGGCCCATGGGCCGAAAGAACTGGAACAGGAAGGGTTCCATACGCTGGTGTACGCCCAGCGCCTTGAGCACCGAAAAGCTCAAGGCCAGCAACGGCACAATACTCAGCAAGGTGGTATACACCAGGCTCATGGCATGAAGCGTCAGGTTGCCACTAACGACGTCCCGCACCAGCGCATAGGCGGTACGCCCGGTTTTATAAAGCCAGGTCCATGGCCAGTGTTGCGGTGGATTGGGGTTGGCGAGAATCCAGGTTTCCGCAGACTGAAGCCGATCTTTGAATTGAAATGAAGCCACACAACGTCCTGTTTGCCAGTGTTTTGTACAGATTATCAGTCAGATACCAAATCACAACAAAGTATGGCGTATTGTGTGGCTTTTACTAGCGGTTTCGGCTCAGTATCGGAACTGGCTGATATTTCCTCTCAGCACTTCGCTCAGTGACGCGAGGGAATCGGTCATGCTTCCGGTATCGCGGGCATTGTCTGAAATGTCTTCAATCTGGCGCTTGAGGTTGATCAGGTTTTCGTCGATTTTGCTGACAGCCTCGCTCTGCTCAGCCGCAGCCTGGGCGACCTGTTGGTTGAGCAAACGCATCTCGCCCGCCTTCTCATCGATCAGCCCCAGGCTCTCGCTGCATTGCCGGATGCGCTGGACGGTTGTACGGCTCTCCTCCCGTCCGGCCTCCACCGCTTCGACGGCATCACGGGACTGTGCCTGCAACGATGACACGAGATCGTCTATCTGCCCGGTCGAGTTCGCCGTCTGGCTGGCCAGGCCCCGCACTTCGTCGGCCACAATGGCAAACCCCCGGCCCATTTCACCGGCCCTGGCCGCTTCAATGGCAGCGTTCAATGCCAGCAGGTTGGTTTTCTCCGAAATGCCCCGAATTACATCCACGACCTGGCCGATAGACTGGCTTTGGCTGGCCAGCCCGGTGATGGTTTCGGCCACGGCTTCCACTCGTGTTTCCAGCCTAGCCATGGCGGCAACGGCTTCATCCGCCGATTGACCGCCACTGTGCGTCAATCCACCAACCTCATCGGCAAGGCATGCCGCGTGGTTGGCACTCTTCCGGACTTCTTCCGCAGTGGCAGTAACTTCGTTTGCGGCTGTCGCCACCAGACTGGTTTCCTGTTGCTGGCGTCCAACCTGGTCGGCAAGACTCTGACTGCTTTCCCGTCCCTGAGCCGCCATATCCCCCAATTCATTGGTGGAGGCGGCGACATGACCGATCAGACCGCCAAATCGCGCCAGCATCTGATCAAAGGCGCGGGTGATCACGCTTAATTCATCGTTCTTGCGATACTCGAGACTGCCCCGCAGGTCATTGTCGGCCTGTATTTCGCCAATACGCTGCCCCAACCTGCGCACCGGACGAAGCAGTGAACGCAGGAACAGCGTGCCCAGCAACAATGCCGAGATAACGAGCGCGCCAGCCATTATCAGGCTGACCGATCCAGCCCGATCAATTTCGTGTCGAATAGCACCGCCACTTATGGCGACCTGATCACTGGCACGCCTGACTGTCTCTCCGGCTTCCAACACGCCCTCGGTGAGTACGGCCTCCCGTTGCTGGTAGCCGCTGCGGATATCGTTGAGGCTAGCCGTGAGACTAACGGCCTGTTCCCGGGCGGCCTCCGCCATCGAACGCCCCATCAGCATCATGGACTTTTCAAAGAACTCGAACATTTTTTCGCCGAGCGTACGGTACTGCTCCACGGTTTCTGTCATTTCCGCGATCTCCGCCTGCAGGCTGCTATCGGCCGCCACCATGGCAGCCAGTTCGTCCACCAACTGTTTGGAGGCGGCTTGAGCCTTGTCCAGGGACTCCATGTCCGCATTCAGAGCGGCGTGAAAATACCAATACTGCATCGCACCCATATGTTGCTGGGCGACCGTAACGCGTTCGGACAGCTTGCCCAACGCCCTTTGCTGGTCAATGAGTTCGGACTGCTCATCAATGGCAACCATTTGGCCGGCGATGCCGCGTGCCTGCTGATCGACACTGTCACCAATGCCGGCTATGCGCTGGTAAACCAGAGCCGATGACGCAACGGACAGGCCGATCAACAGGGTAAACAACAGGATCACCCGGGAACGGATGGTCAATTCTAATCGGGGGAATGCCATAGCGAGCTCACTCAGTTCGTAACGTAATGCCGGCGTGTCCAGCCCCGCATGTCATCAAGCCTTTCAAGCCGCCCTGCAGCCTCCTTGAGCGTGGACGCTATGGGGTAATCATCGGCCAGCATGCCGTCAAAGCGGATGGTCATCAGGTCCCAGAAGCGTTTCATCTCAGGAATGTTGGGCATGATTTCCCCACGACTGGCGGAGCGGAAGGTATGGTCAATAAACGGGTCTTCGCTGAGGGTTTTCACCACTTCCAGATGGGCCACGGCGCCAAGGGGCTTGTCGTCATTCACGGCGTGCAGGCCGGATTCGGTCAGCAGATAGTCCTCCATGAACTGACGGGCCAGTTCATGGTTGGTGGATACCGCGCTGATCCCCGCGGCCAGCACGCCCACAAAGGGTTTTCCAGGTTCACCGCTGACAGTGGGCACGTCGGCTATGCCCACGTTTATACCGGCGTCCCGTATCTCACTCCAGGCCCAGGGACCGTTAATGATCATCGCAGTCTGACCGGCCTTGAAGCCGTCCATCATGGTGCCGTAATCCGCATCTGCCGACAGCACACCGGAATCCAGCAAGTCTTTTATGCCTGCCACGGCACCGACAGCGCCATCTGTGTCCACACCAACATCGGAGAGGTCGTAAACCTGGTTTTCCAGGCCGAAACTGTACCCACCGGATCCGGCGAACACTGGCCAGGAAAAATACACATTCTTGTAGTCCCAGGAGATGGCCTCAATACCCTGTGCGCTCAGTCGTTGATGCTCAGCTTTCACGCCTTTCAGAGTGGCGGGCGGTGTTGAGACCAAATCCTTGTTGTAGAGCAGACTGACCACTTCCATGGCGATTGGGTAGCCATACACCCGATCGCCCACGGAAACCGCCTGCCAGGCAAAGGGTGCAATAGCCTCACGCACCTGCTCGGACGGCTCGATGGGGCGCAGGTGGCCCTCATTGATCCAGCTTCCAAAACGATCATGGGGCCAGATCACGATATCGGGCGCCTTGGAGGAATAGCCATAATGGTCGTACTCGGAGGTGAGATCGTCCGGCGTCTCCACGGTCACAGGAATGCCGGTTTCGGCTTCGAAGCGTCGGCCAACCTCAGCCAGCCCTTCATACCCCTTGTCGGAGTTGATCCAGATAAGCAATTCACCGCGTTCAAAGGAGAATGCCGGTGCAGAAAAGAAAACACAGGAAAGCACAAGAGCCAGGAGAGGTCTGATCATAGGTATCGCCCTGTTGTTATTGTTTGAGCGTTGGGAATCCCATGCCTCAAATGAGACATGCCACTGGCAGTTTATGCAGGAGGCGAGGGTCGGCGCGTCATACGCGTGCAAACTTTAAGGGGATGAGATGAGGGGCGTAAGCGAGAGTGGGCCGAAAGCCCACTCTCGGCTCGCTATAACGGAAGGAGTACCTGAATACCGAATGAAGTCTGGCTGCTCACCTTTATGTCACGATCAAGGCCACTGCCGGTTACACCGGACTGGCGGGCATCGATGACCGTGTGTCGCAGGAACAGGCCCGCGGACAATGGTCGGTCACCGCCACCAGGCCCAGCGCCTAATGTTGTCAGGACACCCACTTCGGCGCCCCAGGCAAACCGGGTATTGCTGTCATCGGTGATGTCATCACTAAAACGAATCGCTCCCAGTCTTGGTCCAGCATAGACAGCGCCACTACCATCTTCCTGACGCCAGAGAAGATCCACTCCGCCCAATGCTTCCAGCAACCCCGCATTATCCCACTTTGCATGCCCCAGGGTCCCGGTTACCCGATAACCTTGACCAGAATGGTCACCCTCATAGGCTGCCAAAACCGAACCAGACAGCGTTGTGCCGTGATCCAGGTTGGAAAAAGCCGCACCGGGTCCTTCGATGTCTGCAGCCAGGGACGAGCCGCCCAATTGGGCGCCCACGAAGAGAGCACCGCTGGCTGCCGCAACACTGGCCGGAGCCAAGATGGCCCCGACCAGAAGAGAGGCGACCAACCACTGCCGACGCTTATCGCTGGGCATAATAGTTTCCCCGGACCAACTCCGCCGTTCCGGCCAGAACCGTTACAAACTTGCGGTCCCCCTGCTGTTCATGGCGTACCGCAATCCTCGAATCTTCCGACGGGCGGGTCAGCTCATCACCCCTGAAGACCTCCACTTCATCTCCCGGTTGCAGGAACAATCTCGCATTGTTCGGTTCCTCGTCGAACCCCCCACCACAGGCGGAAAGCAACATCATCACAATCAACGCACTGGCGCGGAAAGCGTGACGAACGGACTCACAGGCTATTGAATTCATCATCATCTCCTCAGAACCGGATCGGCCGCGTCACGCGGGTTTCGATGGTAATAGTATGCTTACCGGACTCGCTCTCAACCTCGACAGTGTTGCCGGCCTCGAACAGGCTTTCACGACTTGTGGGCATTTCCACGCTCTGGCAGGTCAGTGTATCGGGATCGTATGTTCCGAAGCCTGTGCCGGCTTCACCGTTACCGAAGGTTTCCACCCAGGCACACACATCACTGCCGTCTAGCCTCACGCGGCTGCGCAGATTGCCATCCTCGTTCAAGCTGGTGAAGGCACCGGGAACCCGGATGTCCGCTTCAGAGCGCTCACCCAGGCGATTGATCAACCGATGGTTGGCGCTGCCGTCAGCACTGGCGGTTGCTTCAAGGGAACGGCCGTTTGCGGATGCACGTGTCACCACCCGGACATCACCATCATCGTCACGCTCCATGATCGTGGATGAGCCTGGCAGGTAACTGAAGGCACGGGTGGATGCCCCGCCCGCGGCCACTTCATGCCGAACCTCGCCATTACCCAGAAGCTCTGTCAGTAACGTGGCGTCGGTTTCGTCAACCACGGTTACCACGCGGTCGTTGAAGAACAACGACAGGCTGCCTGGGATAAGGGAACGGGCCTGGTTATCCCGCATGTCAACACGTCCTGACAGTCGATGGACCGATGTGCCGTCGAGGCGAATCCTGGCCGACAGTTCGCCCCCAGGCAGCGAACGAGACGCATTGATGCCATCACCATTCACCGCGGGACTGACGAATACCGACTCGTTGCCGTTGGACAGGTCCGTAACCTCCAGCCGACTGATGATGGGTTGTCCACTCGCCGCCCCTAATATCTCGCCGGCACGATTCAACTCGTTACCGTCGGGGTCCAGATCGCGGCCACCGGTAGTTGCCTGATCGCCATCAATGATGAGAATCGAACCGGCTGGCAGATTGGTGGTATTGGCGCTACCGTCGATATACTCCACCTGACCATTACTGGCCACACGAGCCATGTGCTCGACGCCAGCGTTCGGATAAGGCTGATCAAGGGCGATGTAACCATCGACCATCACCATGCCCACGGAACCACCTTGACGAACCGTTACACCTGAAGAAACCGGCGTAATGATGCCATCCGCGTACTGGCTGACAGCGCTGACTCTTCCAGCGGGCGTCACACGATACTCTACAGCGGTCGTTTCGCTGCCACTGGTCGCCTCACCCCTCAGTGAAACCGTGCCGTCGGCAGCCAGCTCAATGTCCGCGGGCACCATATCGAACTGGACAGCCGTGGTTTCAAGTACGGCACCGTCCGCCGAATAGCGGGTTCCGGAGACCAATACCCTTTCCATGACTAACTGGACGATCGTCATTTCGCTGCTGCCACCGTCACTATTCTCGATGACCACTTTGCTAAGCATGTCACCCCCAGCCAGGGCCGTGACAATCAGTTCGGCGGCATCGCTGGTCAGCTGGCTGACTGGATCGGCATCACCGGCCTGGCCGAACACCGCGATTGTTGTCTCGCCAGAGGGAGACACGGCAACGGTTTGCTCACTGCCGTCAGATTGCGAGAAGGTCAGCGTTTGCCGCCCGGACGCATCGGGCGATTCTGTCGCAGGCAGCGGTGCCTGGGGATCATCCACGAGAACTGACACACTCCGCTTTTCGCCAGCGGCGTCCACGAAGGTGGCTTCGTAAAGCGCCTTCGAAGGTTGATCGTCGGTGTAGGACGGCCATTTGTCATTGCCTACCTCAACGACAGGGTTATCCGAGTCGACGACAGGAATGTCCGCGCCCTCATCCGACCCTGGCGTCACCGGGCTTTCAGGAGAGCCCTGGCCACCGTCGTCGGAACCACCGGAATTGCCGGTTACCCGAACGCTAAAGGCTGCCAGCTCCGAAGACTCATCGCCGTTGCTGACGCTGATCACGATGCCACCATAACGGCCCACATCGTCCAGTTCCGGTGTGCCGCTAACACGACCATTCTGTTCATCGAACGTTGCCCATGCGGGCAGGTTGACGACACTGAAGGTCAGTGGGTTGCCATCGGTATCGGTGACCACCGGGGTGAAACGATACGCGTTTCCGGCTGAAACGGTCGAGGTCGGCGAGCCGGAGATCTGTGGCTGATCCGGAACCGGTGCTACCACGAGACGGACCACAGCCAGGCGGGATCTGCGGCCGAAATCGTCTGCCACCGTATAGGTAAATCGGTCTTCACCGTAGAAATTTTCCCCTGGCGTGTAGCTGACTGTGCCACCGGCACCTACGGACAAGGTGCCATTCAACGGTTGCTGTTCAACCTGCAGTGACGCCGTATCCAGAGTACCGTTGAGGTCTTGGTCATTAGTCAGAGGTGACAAGCTGGTATCGTTGTCCTCGGCTACCGTCACGTCACGATCATTGGCCAAAGGCCGGTTGTTACCTGGCTGGTCGGTTACCGTGACAGTGGCTGGGCCAGATACTTGGCCATCCTCATCCTGAACGGTATAGGTGAAGGTATCGGAGCCATCGAAGGTGTCATTCGGGGTATAGCGGAAAACGCCGGCCCCGGTGTCCAGTGTTACCAGTCCCTGAGCAGGGCTATCCACTACACTCAGGGTTGCCGGGCTCAACGCCAAGCCCAAACCACGGTCATTGCCTAGCACGTTGATTGCGATGGTTGCACCGTCCATGGCCTGAACCTGATCGTTTCCAGCCACCGGCACACCCGCAAGACCGACGTTGATCGTGACAAGTGCTGATTCCGACACCAGTCCACGATCATCACGGACGGTGTAGTGGAAAGCGTCCTCGCCCCGGAAGTCCGCGTCCGGCATGTAAGCAATTGCACCTGTGGCTGGGTCAACCTCGGCCACACCGTGGCGCGGCAGACTGCCCAGTTCAACAGTGCCACTGGCAAGCGCGCTACCTGTGGCTTCGTCGTTTGTGAGCACATTCACCGCAATCTCAGCGGCCATCTCAGTGTCGGCAGAATCATCCCGCGCAAGCGGCGCTATGGCGCCATCAGCCACGTTGATATACAGACGGGTCACTGCGGAGCGGACACCGTTTGCATCGGACACGGTATAGGCAAGGCTTTCCACACCCTCGAAATCACTCTCCGCGGTGTAGGTTAATTTCCCATCGGCCCACTGTGCCGTGCCGTGATGGGGGCGGAGGATCAGTTCGGCGCTTTGCGGGTCCAGACTCACACCCGAGGTTCCGGCGTAATCGTTATCCAGCGGCGCAAGAGTCACCGTGCCACCCGGAACTACTGTAGCAACATCCCCACGAGTGACTGGAGGAAGGCCGGCCGGCTCGACAATCAGGCTGACCGTCGCCGCATTGGATTGGCCACCGAACTCGTCCTCCACCACGTAGGTGAAGCTGTCCGGGCCAGTGTAGTCGGTTTCCGGCTCATAGGTTACGGCTCCCGTCCCGGTCTCGACTGACACACGGCCGTGGGTCGGTTGGGCAACTACCCGCACGCTGGCCAGATTCAGGCGCCCTTCCTCGTCGCGATCGTTCGCCAGAACATCCAGCGCCAGGCGAGCGCCCTGGTCAAGGTTCGCGCTGTCGTTGTCAGCTTCCGGTGCCTGGTTCCCAACGGTAAAGCGGAAGGCAGTATCGCCCACGATGCCTGCCCAGCCATTGCCGGCTGCATCTTCCAAACTGTTCGCGGCGAATGTTACGTAATACTCGTGCGTTGGCACCAAGACCTCGTCCAGGGCAATAGTGACCTGAGCATCGTCTATAGATACTTGTGTGTCCGTAATGACAAGGCGTGTGTGCTCGACGCCGTCGGTGGCATCCTGGACCACCAATTCACCAACACCTGCAAACACGGGCTCGTCAAACGTCAGTGACAAATCACTCTGATAAGGAACGTCACTGGCGCCTGCTGCCGGCACAGAGCTCTGGAGAACCGGGACTGAGCCGTCGAACGCGAGAATCAGTGGATCAGAGGCTTCACTGGCATTACCTGCCTCGTCCTCGGCAACGCCCGCAAGCAATTCAATGGTTACATCGCCATCACCCGCAGCTTCAACCGTCAGTTCAAACAAGCCGTTGCCGGAGTCAGTAAACCCGGTAACAGAGCCGTTGTTGACTGATAGATCTCCGGACACGAAACCGGTAACGGTTTCACCGAAGTCGACCGTCACGCCAATAGGCGCGTTGGTAACGTCTGCCGTCACATCCGTGGTGATAACAGGCACCGGTGCTGTACCGTCATAGACTCGCCTGAGCTGAGTCGCTGCCGTAGAATCGTTACCCGCTGCATCCTGCGCAACGCCAGCACCAACATCCACGGTGACAGTACCATCATCGGTGGGCGTAATGGTGGCCGTATAACTGGCCCCGCTACCGGAAAAACTTCCCACAGTGGCATTGGACACCGTGATGTCCCCGACCGCAAAACCATTGACTGGCTCATCGAACGTGATGGACACCGTGAACTCGGCATGGGTCACCGGATCCGCCGCCGAGTCCAGAGTGACAGAGGCCGCCGTCGCATCCAGGGTGGCTGTTGTAGTGACTGAAGAGGACTGGTTACCAGCCTCATCCGTCAGCGCAACAGACAAGGTAAGCGTTCCATCACCAAGATTTCCGACATCCAGACCAGTAATCTGCTGGGCGCCATCAGACACGGTGCCCGTCCCGGTGACTGGGGTGCCTCCCCCGTTACTGGAAATACTGTAGCTGTAATCGGCCCCCACTTCTGCACCCGCAAATGTGAAACTGACAGAGTCCGATTCGGACGCGTTCAGGGTACTGTCATCAAAGCTAACCGAGTAGCCAGACGGCGCTACCGCATCTACAAGCACACTACTGGTGTTACCCAACGAGTTCAGGGTGGTATTCAGATCGTTCCCCGCGCTGTCCTGTAGCGTGCCACCATTCAGATCGACCACTGCCGAGACGGCCACGCCGTCCGCATCTTCATCTCCCGACTGCACTGTGTATCTGAACGCCAGGGCGGAAGTTCCACTGCCACTCAGATAACTGGCGTAGCGGGTGGTACTTCCTACCGTCAGCGGGATTCGCGGTGTTCCGCCAGCGGTATTGACCGTCACGTTCTCGCTGGTATTAACGGTGAAATCCAGGTTCTCGCCTGCAACATACAGGTCGTTTGACGGTACCGAGACGCTGCTGACAGTCGGGGCCACTGCATCCACCAGAACGGAACTGGTACTCCCCACTGAGTTCAGAGTTGTATCCAGATCGTTACCGGCGCCATCCTGCAGGGTTCCGCCATTGGCCTCCAGAGCACCGACACTGATGCCATCCGCATCAAGGTCGCCCGCCTGGAGGGTATAGCGGAATGTCAGGGCACTGGTGCCGCTACCAGAAATATAACTGGCGTAGACGACCGAGCCACCAATCGTCAGGGAAAGGCGTGGAGTGCCACTCGCCGTGTTTACGGTCATCGGCTGGCTGGTATTGACGGTGAAATCCAGATTCTGCCCGGTTGCATACGTACCGTTGGAGGGAACGGAAACGCTGTTGATGGTCGGGGTTACACTGGCGGTTAACTGGCTACTGTCCGCAGCGGTCAACGCGCCGGAAGAGGCCCGCAGATTGAAAGTTTCATCACTGGATCCGGACGCAGTGTAAGTGGCCTGAAAACCAGTAAAGGTCGCGGTGCCAGAACTGGGTGTCAGGGTGACAGTAGACCCATTACCATCAGTGTCGCCCGTCCCCGTCAGGCTAGCGCTTCCGGCTCCGTTGACTTCCGCAAGCGTTATGTCGGTCGAGTATCCGGTATCGGGAACGTTATTGCCGTCAACGGCCGATATAACCGGGACAGTGGTAAAGGCGGTAGCCACACCACTCGTTAACGTGGTGGGAGCAGGCTGATTGTCGAAGATCAGCTTTGTGGCCACGACGTCGGAAGTGACGGCATTGGCATCGACTGTTGGCAGATCACTGCCAACACCGGCTTGATCGTCGGCCGTCAGAGTGAAACTCTGCTGGTCAGCGGTGGCGGAGTAGGTCAGCCCTGTAAAGGTTGCAACACCATTAACGGACGCCTGGGTGTTGTTTGACATTGATCCCGCACTGGCTTCCACCAGGGTGATTGTTTCAGTGAAATCAGCATCTATGTTGCCGAAGGCATCACGAGCGACCACCACAGGCTGGGTGGTCAGTGCACTGCCGGAAACCGAACCAGAAGGCTGGGTTGCAAATGCCAGTTGCGAAGCCACTACTTCGATGGCTGTTCCGGTGCCGTTGGTAACCGTGGAGGTGGAGCCCATCTGGGTGCCAGAGCCGCCTACCGTGAGATCGGTATCGCCATCCACCGATAGGATGACCGTTCGATCTTCGGTCAGGCCGGTATTGTCGTTGTAGTAAGCGTTGACGGTGTAGGTTTCGCTGGCTCCATGTGCAACAGAAACACCCAACGAGGAGAAAGTAATCGTATCGGAGCCCCCATTGTAGGTGCCCGTTACGTTGCTTACATCCGGCCCATTAAGCCGCCAGGTGATCTTTGAACGCTCCGTATCCGAGCTGCTCCCGGAGACGTTCAAGGTGATTTCGGTGACATTCAGGGGGAGGTTGTCACTGGTGCCTCCGTCTGCAAGAGTGAAGTCAAACACATTGACGGTCTCGGCCACCGTATCGACCGTAGTAAACAGTGCAACCGGCTCAGCAACGCCTGCCGCAGTGATCAGGCTGCCATCATTGTCACGGAGAGTTGTCACATCTATTTTTGTGGGGCTCCCCAAATTCGGCACACCATCTTCCGACACCACCCACAAGTCATAGGATGTCCCGGCCGACAAACCTGTAATGTCATCGGTGAAGTCCACACCATTGGAGGAGACATTGTAGCTACCGCTAAAAGGAGCAGGGCTGCCTAATCGGTCAGTCCCATTCCGGACGTTGACTGCCAAGGGAGCCGCCGCGCCGTCGGATAGGGCAACCCAATAGGTAACACCAGCCTCGTCTAGGCGGGTAGTCAACGTTGTCTGATTGGCTGTGGTCCCCGAAACCGACGGAGTGCCGTTTTGATAAGATGGCGCAACATTATCGTTCACGGTAATAGCGAACGACTCCTGGTAACTGGCCGTACCGTCGCTGGTTTCAATACACACATCGTAGGAGCCCGATGCCAGACTGCCAGCCGTCTCCAGGTCATCGTTGGCGTTGTCGACCTGGAAGCTCGCATTGTCGTCATCGCCAGAAGCACCACAACTACCATTGGCCGAGGCTCCGTTTGAGACAAGGTTGTAACTGTGGTCATCGCCGACATCAGAGTCTGTTGTTGAAAGGGAACCTACGACGCTTCCCGCACCCGTTAATGACTGGTTGATACTCGTTGAATTAAGAGCTATATCGCTGGGAGCTGCGTTCGGCTCCACTGTAGAAAACGAGGTTATTCCTGTACTACCAGAACACGAGGCGAGGCCGAGGGCCAGACGATCTACGTTCTTGCCAGCAAACGAACTCATATTGATGGTATTGCTGTAGCCTGTCGGGGCGTTATTGTAAGACGAAGCGATTGGTGCTCCACTGGAGTAGCCAATCACATCCACAGAACCACAACCGCTGCCCAATACCAGTGAAGAAAACTCAACGCCCCCTGAGTTGCTCGCCAGATAAATTATATGACTGGACTGTATTGGATTGAGATAACCCACTTGCCCATTTTTACCACAACGAAACGGCCCTGGCTGGGTTGTCACTGTGAAATCACCGTTCTCTGACGTAATCGTGCTTAAGCCAGATTGGTAATCGCCACCGTTATTGGCGTTACAAAAATTACGGGGCGAGAAGCTGCCAAGTACCCCAGAGAAGTCCCTCAGAGCTTTTTCGCTGAAGGGCAACGTCGTTTCAATATCCCCACGGACAACTTCAAGAACCCAGTCGCCTCCAAGGCCGGCATTGCCGGTAGGGCTGGATGAGGCCGCCACATCAAGGTGTGTTTCGCGACGAATGATGTCGAGAATACTGTCGTCGCCCGCGGCAACATCACAACCATATAGAAGAAGATCGGCGCCGGGGCGCGTGGCCCCCTCAAAAGCGGCAAGGAAATCAGGGTTATCCTCAAGAGTAGCTTCATCGACTCGCTCATTGCCGAGAATAAGAGCTCCGGCCTGACCATGAGAGATAAGGTGAATAGCCGTCAGATCCCGGTAAGCAGAAAGCACGTCGATGATCTGCTGAAGTCGCCCGCTTCCGTCAGACAGGTGGACTACCTCGGTATCTGGCCTGGTCGCGTAATCAAACCACTCGCTTTGCGGCACTCCGGCGTCAACGAGAACCAACTCCCGCAGCGGCTGCCCCTGTTCTACCTGCAGAAAGTCAGCACTTAGTATTGGCTGATTGATCAAGAATTCGCCTGCAGTTCTCGGCAGCGAGCTCAACGACGGCAACTGAGCAGCGGTATCAGGGATGCCCTGGGCGGTTCGCAGATAGGTCCGAGGCATATAGGTACCCGCCGATGCAGTAGCAGCGGCGGCATACATACCCATAGGCGCCATCAATGCGCCAAGCCCATTCAGGACAGTCTTTTTTTGCATAATTCCTCTCCGCGCCACCACTTGGGGGCGTGCCTAGTTTTTCTTCGGTGCGATGATGTTGGCAGCAGTACCCGTGTTGTCCTGCCAGAAATCCATTTCCTGATATTTCGAAAACAGGTCGGGCGGCAAGATGGTGCGGCGGCTATTGAATTCCACTTTCTTCTTAACGGCATGAAGCCCCTTCACGCCCAGGGTTTCGTCAAATTCAGTTTCTTGGTATTCCACCCTGTCAAAATCATGCTCAAAAGGGGTTTCGCCGATAAACTGATAAATCAGCTCGAGACAACGGCCCGGATGCTGAGTCAGCAAGTCATAATCCAGAAGCAGCAGACGGTCCGAGAACTCCCCGTAGTAGGCCTCTTTCAAAGCTGTCCAGGCAGAGCCAACCGCGCCGCCAGCGCTAATCAAGGCGTCACATCGGCTATAGACGGTCTGGCGATTGCCGGAATTAAACATCCGACTGTAATCAAAGGGGTTTTTTCGGTGGATGACTTCGAAGCTGTCCATAATCCAGGCCGGATTACGAACGCAACAGATCACTTTAAAGTCATCAAACAACTCCACGAGTTGATGGAGGCGGGACGTCCAGTGGCGATTGGTGTCAAAAATAACCGGTCTCTGGCCGACGTCTTCGTAATAGGCGTCAAAGAGTGAACGGCATATGCGCTTACGCCGGGTTTCATCGAAGAAGGTATAGAATTCGCTGCCGGCACCCATCTGCTCCAGAGCGCCATTTATCAACCCTCCGACAGGACTACTCATAGAAGCGTAAAGCCGGGGGTTTTGTCTCAGAATTCCTGCAAGCAACGTCGACCCGGACCGGGGCAGGCCTGAAATGAAATGAAACTGACTGGGGGGCATCACGACTCCCTGAGATGAAGCTACCGTTGCGCTGTTATCACAACGATTTCCTTGGACCTACCACCATTAACTTTCTGTTAGGCGCCAAAGATAGCTCAGTGAGCCGTCACTTTCCCCTCTACAAAGGTAATATTTAGTAATTTTTTATTGGTTTATTAGATTGTCGATAAGTTACTTGCAGTAATCTCCACAATCCGTTGCCGCGCCTCCCGACTCGCCCAGGCCGAATGTGGCGTCACAATCAGGTTGGGAATATCATCCGCCAGCAACGCATTGCCATTTCGTGGCGGCTCCTCCGTCAGCACATCAAAGCCGGCACCGCCAATAGTCCCCGCCCGCAGGGCGTCCGCAAGCGCCTGCTCGTCCACCAGGCCGCCACGGCTGGTATTGATCAGCAGCGCCTCCGTTTTCATCATCTTCAGTTCGCGGGCGCCTATCATATTCCGGGTGTCGTCCGTCAGCAGGCAGTGAAGCGACAGCACATCCACTTTGGGCAGCAGCTCATCCAGGGGAATCCGGGGGTAACCATCCACCTCACCAGTTGCCTGTCCGGGCCTTGCGCCAAGCACAATATTCATCCCAAACGCCTTTGCGCGCTCCACAACGCCCTGCCCAAGGTCGCCATAGCCAACAACCCCCAGCGTGCGCCCTTCCAGTTCCATGATGGGATGATCCATCAGGCAGAACATCGAGCTTTGCCCCCAGCGCCCGGCCCGCACGTCCTTGTCGTAATCCACCAAGCGCGTGGCCAGCGCGAGAATCAACGCCATGGTGTGCTGCGCCACGGTGGAGCGGCCATAGTTGGTCACGTTCATCACCGTTACGCTGTGGTCTTTCGCCGCATCCTTATCAATGTTGTTCAGCCCCGTCGCCACCACCGCAACCGTCTTTAGCTCCGGGCAGGCCTCGAAGTGCTCCCGCGACAGCACAACCTTATTCACCAATACCGTGTCGAATCCCCGTATGCGCTCCTGCACCTGCTCGGGGGACGTTCGCGGATGTTTGACCATCTCCCCGGTCACTGCCTCAATCGGCGAGAGGTCCACATCGTTACCCAGTGTGTCTGCGTCCAGAAATACGGCTTTCATTCGTCGTTCCTTATTCATGAAGTTTTTGGCCGACCAACAGAGCCCCAGATTAAGTTAGACTGAGCGAAACCTCCAATTGGCGAAAAGGGGAACACTCATGGAACATCAGTTCTGGCACGAACGCTGGGCCAAGAAAGAAATCGGCTTCCACGAAGGCACCGTCAATCAGTACCTCCATGACCACTGGCCAGAGCTCGCCGGCAATGGCACCGGTGCCGTGCTCGTTCCCCTGTGCGGAAAGGCCCATGACATGTGGTGGCTCCATGACCGCGGCCACGCTGTCATCGGCGTGGAATTGAGTGACGTTGCCTGCAAGGACTTCTTCGAAGAGGGCCAGGAGAAAGCGAAGGTTCACCCGGGTGAACCCTTCACCAAATTTGCCCACGACGATCTCCAGCTTTGGTGCGGCGACTTTTTCCAGTTGGTGCCGGAGGACCTGAAGCACGTCCGGCTGGTGTACGATCGTGCTGCCCTGATCGCCCTGCCACCCCACATGCGCCAGGATTATGTCGACCACCTGACCGCCGTGATTCCGGATGGCACCCGCATACTTCTGATCACCCTGGACTACGACACCGACATCAAGGGCCCGCCGTTCAATGTCAGTGACGAAGAAGTACTGAAACTATACTCCGCTGATTACGAGATCGAACATATACTCACCAATACGCTGGCAAAAGATCACCCTTTTACCAAGCGTAAAGGGCTTGCTGGCGCGACGGAGAGTGTGTTCCGTCTCAGCAAGCGCTGATACACAATTTAATGAACCTTAACGCTTTTACTCCTGTCCAAGTCCCGAAGCTTGAACTAAGCTCACAGTAACAAGACCGACATAAACGCGTCAGCGTAAATCGGTCTGTTACTCCCTTTACTTCCACCCATAACCATAACGACCGCCTGGAGCGGCGGACCCAACAGCAACGGGGATATTGTGTGAACTAAAAGCTGTCTTTTCATGGCAAGAGAGCAAGCGAGGGGCCATCTATGAGCATAATGCAGCATTTCAAAGACCGGTATGAAGCAACTCAAGAAGAAGAATACACTCTTGAGGAATACCTGGAGATCTGCAAAAAGGACCCGGCGGCATACGCCACTGCCGCAGAAAGGATGTTACTGGCCATCGGCGAGCCGGAGCATATCGACACATCCCGTGACTCCCGGCTGTCACGTATCTTTTCCAACAAGGTGATCAAGCGTTACCCGGAATTCTCCGAGTTCTATGGCATGGAAGAGGCCGTGGAAAACATCGTCTCCTTCTTCCGCCACGCTGCCCAGGGCCTGGAAGAGAAGAAACAGATCCTCTACCTGCTTGGCCCCGTCGGTGGCGGCAAGTCCTCTCTCGCTGAAAAACTCAAGTCACTGATGCAGAAAGTGCCCTTCTATGCGATCAAGGGCTCACCCGTTAACGAGTCGCCACTAGGCCTGTTCGATCCCGCTGAGGATGCGAGTATTCTGGAAGAGGAATACGGCATTCCGTCCCGCTACCTCAAGTCCATCATGTCGCCCTGGGCGGTAAAACGTCTGCACGAGTACGGCGGCGACATCAGTCAGTTCCGTGTGGTGAAGATGTACCCGTCGGTACTGGACCAGGTGGGTGTATCCAAGACCGAGCCGGGCGATGACAATAACCAGGACATCTCCGCCCTCGTTGGCAAGGTGAATATCCGCATGCTGGAAGACTTCTCCCAGGATGACCCGGACGCCTACAGCTTCAGCGGCGGCCTGTGCAAGGCCAACCAGGGCCTGATGGAATTCGTGGAAATGTTCAAAGCGCCTATCAAGGTGCTGCATCCGTTACTGACCGCCACCCAGGAAGGCAACTACAACACCACCGAAGGCATGGGCTCCGTGCCGTTCGACGGTATTATCCTGGCCCACTCCAACGAGTCCGAGTGGCAGACCTTCCGTAACAACAAGCACAATGAGGCCTTCCTTGACCGGGTGTATATCGTCAAGGTGCCCTACTGCCTGCGCGTGACGGAAGAGATTGATATTTATCGCAAATTGCTGCGCGACAGTTCCCTTTCCGGCGCCCCTTGCGCACCGGACACCCTGGATATGCTGGCGCAGTTCTCCATCCTGTCGCGGGTCAAAGAGCCGGAAAACTCCAGTATCTTTTCCAAGATGCGGGTTTACGATGGCCAGAACATCAAGGATACCGATCCCAAAGCCAAGTCGATCCAGGAATATCGCGATTCAGCCGGCGTGAATGAGGGCATGGACGGACTGTCCACCCGTTTCGCGTTCAAGATTCTGTCCAAGGTCTTCAACTTCGACACCACGGAGGTGGCGGCTAACCCGGTTCATCTGCTCTATGTGCTGGAAAAACAGATCGAGCAGGAGCAGTTCCAGGCCGAGACCCACGACCGCTACCTGCGGTTTATCAAGGAGTTCCTGGCGCCTCACTACGTTGAGTTTATTGGCAAGGAAATCCAGACGGCTTACCTAGAAAGCTACAGCGAATACGGCCAGAACCTGTTCGATCGCTACGTCACCTATGCCGACTTCTGGATTCAGGATCAGGAATACCGTGATCCGGAAACCGGGGAGATTCTCGACCGCTCGTCCATTAACGACGAACTGGAGAAAATCGAGAAGCCGGCCGGCATCAGCAACCCGAAAGACTTCCGCAACGAGGTGGTCAATTTCGTGTTGCGGGCACGGGCGAACAACCAGGGTCGTAACCCGTCCTGGCTCAGCTACGAAAAACTGCGCAGCGTGATCGAGAAGAAAATGTTCTCCAATACCGAGGACCTGCTGCCGGTTATTTCCTTCAATCCGAAGGCCAGCCAGGAGGATCAGAACAAGCACAAGCAGTTCGTCGAACGTATGGTCGATCGAGGCTACACGGAGAAACAGGTCCGCCTCCTTGCGGAATGGTACCTGCGGGTTCGTAAGTCTCAATAAGTCAGCCTTCATACGCTGAACTGGAGTGAAACTATGGGTATGACCCACGTAGTCGACCGGCGACTGAACGGCAAGAACAAGAGCGCGGTAAACCGGGAACGTTTCCTGCGCCGTTACCGCCATCATATCAAAAAGGCCGTGGCGGACGCGGTTCACCGGCGCTCCATTACGGATATTGAGCGTGGCGAGAATGTCAGTATTCCGTCCCGGGATACTGACGAACCGATCTTCCACCATGGCCAGGGCGGCAAGCGGGAAATGGTCCACCCCGGCAACAAGGAGTTCGTGACGGGTGACACGGTGCCCAAACCCCCAGGAGGTGGCGGCGGAGGCCAGGGACAGGGCCAGGCCAGCCCGGATGGCGAAGGCATGGATGAGTTCGCCTTTCAGATCACCCAGGAAGAATTCCTCGACTTTCTGTTTGATGATCTGGAACTTCCCAATCTCGCCCGTAAAAAGCTGAAAGACACCGAGGCGTTCAAATACGTTCGCTCCGGTTTTTCAACCCAGGGCATACCCGCCAAGCTGGACGTGGTTCGCTCATTGCGGGGCGCCCATGCCCGACGCCTTGGCCTCGGTGGCGCGCGCCGCAAGAAAATCCGCCGAATGGAGGAAGAGCTGGCCGCGCTGAAAAGCGCGCCGGAGGATCTGGACCCGGCCTTCAGCCACGAGGACCAGATCAAAGCCCTGGAGGATGAGATTGCCGATCTCAAGGCCAATGTCCGGCGCATCCCGTTCATTGACGAGATTGACCTGCGGTACCGCCAGCACGTGAAGAAGCCCCAGCCAGCCACCAGTGCCGTAATGTTCTGCCTGATGGATGTGTCCGGGTCGATGACCCAGATGCACAAGGACATCGCCAAACGTTTCTTCATCCTGCTGTATCTGTTCCTGAAGAAGAACTACAAGAAGATCGAAGTGGTCTTCATCCGCCACCACACCAGCGCCAAGGAAGTGGACGAGGAAGAGTTCTTCTACTCACGGGAAACCGGCGGCACCATCGTATCCAGTGCTCTGAAACTGATGCACAAGATCATCGAGTCCCGGTATTCCCCTGCGGAATGGAACATCTATGCCGCCCAGGCCTCGGACGGCGACAACTGGAACGATGATTCGCCCATATGCAGCAAGTTGCTGGCCGACAGCATCCTGCCGTTGGTGCAGTACTACGCCTATGTGGAGATCACGCCCCAGGATCACCAGATGCTCTGGTACGAATACGAGAAAATTCAGGAGCGGTTCCCGCAGAGCTTCGCGCTGCAACAGATCGCCGACCCTGGTGAAATCTATCCGGTCTTCCGCCAGTTGTTCGAGAGGAAAGCCGCATGACCGACACCATCGACAGACCCAACGAACCGAAAACCCGGGAACCTATCTCGACCAGTTCCGAGTGGACCTTCCCGCTGATCGAGAAATACGACGAGGAAATCGCCAAATGCGCGGCGGAGTTCGGTCTCGACACCTACCCCAATCAGGTGGAGGTGATCAGCGCCGAACAGATGATGGATGCCTACAGCTCCGTCGGTATGCCCGTGGGTTACCACCATTGGTCTTTCGGCAAGCAGTTCCTGTCTACCTCCAAAGGGTATCAGCGGGGGCAGATGGGGCTTGCCTACGAGATCGTGATCAACTCCGATCCTTGCATCGCTTACCTGATGGAGGAGAACACCCTGCCCATGCAGGCATTGGTGATTGCCCACGCTTCCTATGGCCACAACTCGTTCTTCAAGGGCAACTACCTGTTCCGCACCTGGACCGACGCCAGCGCCATCATTGACTATCTGGTATTCGCCCGTAACTACGTGGCCGAGTGCGAGGAGCGTTATGGCCTGGATGCGGTGGAAGAAATCCTGGATTCCTGCCACGCGCTGATGAACTACGGCGTTGACCGCTACAAACGCCCCGCGCCGATCTCTGCCGCCGAAGAGCTGCGCCGGCAAAAGGAACGCGAGGAATATCAGCAGCGCCGGCTCAACGATCTTTGGCGCACCATCCCCAAAATGGGCGAGGATGACGACCCGGTGAGCCGCAAGAAGCGCTACCCGGAAGAACCCCAGGAAAACATCCTCTACTTCATCGAGAAGAACGCGCCACTACTGGAAACCTGGCAGCGGGAAATCATCCGTATCGTTCGAAAGCTGGGGCAGTACTTCTACCCGCAGCGCCAGACCCAGGTGATGAACGAAGGCTGGGCCACCTTCTGGCATTACACCCTGCTACACAGAATGTACGACAAGGGCTTGGTGAACGACGGTTTCATGATGGAGTTTCTGCAAAGTCATACGGCCGTGGTTTACCAACCACCGTTTGACAGCCCCTGGTATTCGGGCATCAACCCCTACACTCTGGGTTTTTCGATGTTCACCGACCTGCGGCGGATCTGTGAGAATCCCACCGACGAGGACCGCGAATGGTTCCCGGACTTTGCCGGTTCTGATTGGCTGGAAACCCTGCATTTCGCCATGAAGAATTTCAAGGATGAGAGTTTCATCCAGCAGTTCCTGTCCCCAAAAGTGATGAGGGATCTGAAGCTTTTTGCCATTCAGAACGATGATGAGGAAGACGTCTACCGGATCACCGCCATCCACGATGACCCCGGCTACCGCAGCCTTCGGGAAAAGCTGGCACGGCAATACAACCTGAGCTACCGCGAACCCAATATCCAGGTCTGGAATGTGGATGTCAGGGGGGATCGATCACTGACCCTGCGGCACATCCCCGTCGACAGGGTTCCACTTGGCGACGACACTGATGAGGTGCTTCGTCACGTGCATCGTTTGTGGGGCTTTGATGTCCACCTTGAAAGCGTCGACAACGGCGTGGTCATGGAGGAGTGCCACTGCCCGCAACGGGAACCGGACGACGCGGATTGAATGTCGCTATTAATTGTCAGAATGCCCACTCCAGCCCGGCATAGAAAGTTCTGCCGGGCGCGGGTTCATAGTAGCCGCGATCTTCTATAGGCCTGTCTGCATTGGCATTGATGCGGATATTGCTGAAGTAATCCTCATCCAGAAGGTTGCGGATACCGCCGTAGACGCTGAATTTCTGACTGCCCACGCGAACGCTGTCACCGGCCCGAATCCCCAGCAGCCAGTAGTCACTGACCCTGGTCTGGTTGCTGTTCTCGGCGTACAGGTCACCCACGTACTGCCACTCCAGGGCAGCAAACCGTTGCCCGTCACCGCGCCACTCAACCTCCGTAACCCATTGCTCCTGCGGTAACCCCGGCAGGCGATTGCCATCGGCGTCATTGCCCTGTTCGTCGGTAAAGTCCTTCAGCGTGTAGTCCGCCAGGGTCACGGCACTGGTTACCCGCCAGGTGTAGGAGATATCCCACTTCAGGCCGAGCTCCACCCCATTCCGTTCTGTGCGCCCGGCGTTTTCGTAGAAGGTACGGTTATTGATCTCATAGGGCAGGATTTCGTCGTCCACCCGGATGGAGAACAGTGCCAGGTCATAACGAATCCCCTGCCCCAGGCTGCCGCGTATACCGACTTCCCGGTTAAGCGCCTGCTGGGGCTCAATGTCTGGATTGAAGCCACCGCTGCCGTCGGGATTGGCAAACTCCGTGAAGGTGGGTGCTTCAAAGGCCGTGCCCACCGTGGCGTAGAACTGCTGGCGTGGCGCCAACCGATAGCTGACTCCTGCAAAACCACTGAATTCCCGATAGGTGCGGCTGCCGGAATCGTCTCCGTCACTGATCCTGTGGTCATCCACCGACAGCCGCAGGCGATCAAACCGGGTGCCCAGAGACACGTTCAGGCGCTCCGTCAATGCCAGGTCACCCTGGGCAAACACCGCGGCGGTAGTGCCGTTCTGGGTTTCGTCCTGGGTTTGTCCGGTGACATCACCGTTAAACGACACCGAATAGCGCCGGCGTTCATCAACCTGGCGATGAAGGTCAACGCCCACCACCCAGGTCAGCGGAAGGCCCGCTACCTCGCTGCCCTGCTGGTAATCCGTACTGACGCCGTAGAACTGGCGGTCGTAGGCAATTCGGCTGGGGCCGGGAAACGGCAGTTGCTGGGCAAAATCACGGTGCGTAAAAAAGGTACTAACGGCCAGGTCCCCAGTACCCATCTCGGCGGTTTCATACAGCAACCCAAGCGTCTGCTGGTCAACGTCCTGGCCGGCGTCAAGCCGTTCGGCATTGGCCGTCGCCTGGCGGCGATCCTGTTCCACCTGGCTCGCTGTCAGGCCGGCGGGGTCTTCTGCTTTTGGCGTGTGCAAGGCATTGAAGGTGGCCGTTAAACGCTGCCCGGCTCCCCAACCATGAGACACCCGCCCATTGAAAAGGCCTTTCTCAACCTGGCTCTGATCGCGGTAACCGTTGTAGTTAAGCCAGGACGCAGTTGCGATGCCACTCGTCGCCCCCTCACTTCCGTTGGCCTGGAACGTGGTTTTGTAATAGTCGTTGCTTCCCACATCCTGACGCAGGCGCGCGCCCGGCGGCATTTCGTCTCCACGGGCCGTGGTAATGTCGATCACCCCACCGGAGGCGTTACCGTACTGAACCGACGACGGCCCGCGAATCACTTCAATGCGCTGTGCAGAGTCCAGGTCCACCGCATCAATCTGAGACTGCCCATCGGGCAACGTGTAGGGGATGCCATCCACCTGTATACGAATGCCGCGAATGCCGAATGGCGCCCGGGCACCAAAACCACGGGTGGACAGCCGCAGATTCTGGGCGAAGTTGTAGCGGTTCTGGAAGAACAGGCCAGGGACAGTATCCAGGGACTCGTCCAGTTGAAGCCTCTGCTGGCCCTCCTGGATGTCCGGGGCATTGGTCACGGACACCGCAGCGGGGGTCTCGTAGAGGTCTCTCTCAAGGCGGGGCGACGTCACCTTGATGACATTGTCTTGCGACTCCACGCTTTGCTGCGCATTGGCGGTAGCCCATGTTCCAGCGGATATCAGCGCTGAAAAGACCACAACCAATCTCCTGTGAACGAACACTTTACCTCCTGCTGCCGGTCTAAATTCCGAGTAAATCCACCAACCAGGGCACAATCAATGCCGTCGCAAACGCCGACAGCGCCATCGCCAGCCCCGAAAAAGCGCCCATCTGGGAACTGACCTGAAATGCCCGTGCTGTGCCAATGCCATGGGCCGCCACACCCATGGCGATGCCTTTCACACTGTCGTCGGTGATACGCATCCATTCAAACAGTTTGGTACCGAGCACCGCACCGACAATACCAGTGGCCACCACCAGAACGGCGGTCAGGGACGGAATGCCGCCGATGGTTTCGGAGATCCCCATGGCAACCGGCGCCGTGGCGGATTTGGGCGCCAGGGACACCTGAATCTCAGTGGAGCCGCCAAGAAGCCAGGCAAGCCCAATGGAGCTGCCCGCTGCAATCACAACACCACACACCAGGGAAATGGATACCGGCAACCAGAGTTGGCGCAGCCGGGAAAACTGCTGGTAAAGGGGAACCGCCAGCGCCACCGTGGCAGGCCCCAACAGGAAGTGAACGAACTGCCCGCCTTCGAAGTACTCCTCGTAGGAGGTACCAGTGAGCATCAACAGGGCAATCAGCATCGCCACTGAGGTAACCACCGGATTGGCCAGGGGGCTGGAGTTGGACTTGAGATAGAGCCGATAGGCAAGGCCATAGGCCACCAGCGTAATGGTCAGGCCAAGCAACGGCGACGTTGAAAGATAAACCCAGATATCACGAATGACCGGCTCATTCATCCCGCTGCCCTCCCGCATTTTCGGGTCGGGCAAACCATCGCGAGGTTACCTGCATAATGCCGGCGGTGGCGACCATGGTGATAATAGTGGAGAGAAACAGGGCCAGCGTGATCGGCAGCCACTCATCCGCAATCCGGCCAAAATGACTCATCATGCCAACACCCGCCGGCACGAACAGTAGCGAAAGATGGCTGAGCAATGCGCTGGAAGCGTTCTCAAGTGGCTCTGGCGTGGCGCCCCGAATCATCAGCGTCAGGAACAACATCACCATACCCAGCACGGGCCCTGGAATCGGCAGTGAGAGAAGACGAACAGTGACTTCCCCTACCAACTGATACACCAGCAGCAGGGTTATTCCGTTGAGAAAGTTCATGGTGGCGGCTCCCGACAGAAAAAACGGCCCAAGTCAGGAGCATAGCCACTAAGCAGCGCCGTGCCTACCCGGCCTTGGTCTCTGTGCGCGGCGGGGTGGTGGTCGTGATGGTAGTCGCTGGAATCACTTTCCGGCCATAGGCCGCCAGCAGGAAACCGATCGGGAACATCAGCACGCCGTATACCGCTGCGGGAATCGACATGGTGCTGGACTCCAGCAGCGTCAGCGTTACCAACAGGGCAATGGTGCTGTTTTTAATGCCCAACTCCACAGCAACGGCAATGGATTCGCGCTGGGTCAGACCAACGGCGCGGCCCGCCAGGAGCCCCAGGAATATACCGGCAATGTTCAGCAGGAGGGTTGCCGGGCCGGCCTGTCGCAGCAGGTCCCAGATCTGGTCGCGTACGCCCCAGATCAGACCGACAACCAGCAACGCCAGAACCACACCCCCGAACACGCTGACTGCGCTTTCAGCACGGCGTGAGAGCTCTGGTGCCCGGGTGCGGAAGATCATCCCGATCGCCACAGGGAACAGGACAATACCCACCAGCATGCCTACCGTTCTTCCCACCGGCAGTGTGATGGACTCCTCGGTGCCAGCATAGAGTTGAAGCGCATAGTTGGTGAATAACGGCAGAGTCACGATGGTTATAAGACTGGCGGTGACCGTCAACACGATCGACAGGGCAATGTTCCCCCGGGACAGCAACACGAACAGGTTGGAGGTAGTGCCTCCCGGACAGGCCGCAATGATCACCAGCCCCACGGCAATGGCCGATGACAGGTCGAGCATGGAGGCAATGGCAAAGGCCACCATGGGCATGAGCAGTATCTGGGCAACGGTACCCACCACCATACCTTTTGGAAAAACCGCCACTTGGCGGAAGTCCCTGACCGTCAGGGTCATACCTATACCGATCATGATGATAAACAGGGCAATCGGCAGCCCCGCAGAGATCAGTGGACTCGATTCCACAAAGCCTCCAAGGATTTTTGTTGTGATTAGATTAGCCAGCTAGTGAAAATAGCATAAGCTGCCGAAAAAGAGTGAATATGGATTCGCAACAACATGTAATTGCGCAAAGGGTAGGAATGGGATTGCGCGCAAAAACCTGAACCTTTCAACCTGCTTGTTCGTGTGATTGTCCCGGTTGTTGCGTATACTTTCGAACAACAACTATACGAATCCAAACGCATCAGATTCAGTGCAGTTTGGCAGCTTCATAAAGCAAGAGGACGATCAATGAAACGCCTGGGCACACTGGACGCTTCCTGGTTGGCGGTGGAATCGGAAGACACCCCGATGCACGTCGGCAACCTGCAGATTTTTTCACTACCGGAAGATGCTCCGGAGACGTTTCTAAGAGACATGCTCGCCCGCATGAAAGCAGATGCCGATGTAGCGCCGCCCTGGTGCTACAAGCTCGCCTTTTCGGGGTTCCTGGGCCGCCTGGTCGCCCCGTCCTGGAAGGTCGACAAGAAGCTGGATCTCGACTACCACGTTCGACACTCGGCGTTGCCGCGCCCCGGCAGTGAACGGGAACTTGGCATCCTGGTATCCAGGCTGCATTCCAACCCGCTGGATTTTTCCCGCCCGCTGTGGGAATGCCACATTATCGAGGGCCTGGAGAACAACCGTTTTGCCCTCTACACCAAGATGCATCATTCCATGATTGATGGCATAAGCGGTGTTCGGCTGATGCAGCGGGTGCTCAGCAAGGACCCCGGTGAGATTAATATGCTGCCGCCATGGTCGGTACGCCCGGAGCGGACACGGGGCAGCAAGACAGATTCCGAAGCCAGCATTTCAGCCGCCCTGTCCCAGGCCATGGAAGCCCTGAGGATTCAGGCCGACATGGCGCCGAGGCTCTGGAATGCGATGAACCGCCTGATCCAGTCCGCACGGCACCCGGAAGAGGGGCTGACCGCGCCCTTTGCCGGCCCGGTTTCCGCCCTCAATCACCGGGTCACCGGTCAGCGGCGGTTTGCCACCCAGCACTACCAGCTCGAACGGATCAAACAGGTCGCCCAGGCGTCCAACGGCTCCCTGAACGACATTGTGCTCTACCTCTGTGGCACTGCCCTGCGCCGCTTTCTTGTTGAACAGGATGGTTTGCCGGATACGCCACTCACCGCCGGAATTCCGGTGAATATCCGCCCCTCCGATGACCAGGGCACGGGCACCCAGATCAGCTTCATGATTGCCTCACTGGCGACCGACGAAGCCGACCCCCTCGAGCGACTGAAGAGCATCAAACACTCTACCCGCAGGGCCAAACAGCACCTTCAGAAACTGCCGCGTAAAGCCCTGACCCAATACACCATGCTGCTGATGTCGCCCTACATCCTGCAGTTGATGTCAGGCCTGGGCGGGCGAATGCGCCCGGTGTTCAACGTGACCATCTCCAACGTGCCAGGGCCAGGGGAAACCCTTTACTATGAAGGAGCACGACTGGAGGCGATGTACCCGGTTTCGCTTATTGCCCACGGCGGTGCGCTCAACATTACTTGCCTGAGCTACGCCGGCTCGCTCAACTTCGGTTTCACGGGCTGCCGCGATACGTTGCCCAGTATGCAGAAGCTGGCGGTCTACACCGGTGAGGCTTTGGATGAACTGGAAATGCTGGTTCTCCCGCCTGATACCGCCACTCAAAAATCCGTCCGCAGAAAGGTCGCCGCCTCCAATAAAAAGTAGCGCAACACCTGAGAACGGGAGCCAATGCCATGTCCGAACAACTTTCAATTCCGTCAAAAAGAGATCAGGTCAGCAAGGAAGAATGGCAGCTCCGAGTCGACCTCGCCGCGGCCTATCGTCTGGTCGCCCTATACGGCTGGGACGATCTGGTATTCACCCATATCTCCGCACGGATACCCGGTGACGAGCACCACTTTCTTATTAATCCATACGGTATGATGTTCGAGGAAATTACAGCCTCCAGCCTGGTGCGAGTGGATCAGGACGCCAACAAGATCAACCCCGACGACTTCGATATCAATCCCGCGGGTTTTACCATCCATAGCGCCATCCACCAGGTCAGGGACGATGCCGCCTGCGTCATGCATTTGCACACCACCGACGGTATTGCTGTATCCGCCCAACAGGAGGGCCTGCTGCCGCTATCCCAGCAGAGCCTGTTTGCACTGGCGAGCCTGTCGTATCACGACTATGAAGGTGTGGCGCTAAGGGAAGACGAGAAGGCCCGCCTGCAAAAGGATCTCGGTAATACCAATTTCATGATTCTTCGCAACCACGGCCTGCTGACCACCGGCTCCAGTATTCCCGATGCCTTCCTGGCCATGTACATACTGCAAACGTCCTGTCAGATTCAGATCAGGGCACTGTCGGGCGATCGCCCACTGACGCCAATTCCTGCCGGCATTGTGGATACCATCCGGCAACAGGCGGATCAGGTGACCAAAGGCCTGGGCGGCAAGCTGGCCTGGCCGGGCCTGCTACGCAAGCTCGACCGCATTGATGCCAGTTTCCGGGAATAAGGGGGAGAACAGTATGAACCAACCGACAAAGAACCAGGCCACGTTTACTCATATGAAAGACGGCAAGGCCGAAGACTGGCAGGTCATCGCGTCGTCTTTCGGGGAATTCGCCAAAGGCCTGCCAGATCGAATTCTATCGCACCTCAAAATGCTGGAGGGCGACTTTGGTGGTTTTCCGGTTGACCGGCTGACGCACTGCCTGCAAACGGCTACCCTGGCACACCGGGACGGGAAGGACGACGAGTATGTGGTTTGCGCCCTGCTACACGACATCGGTGACACCCTGGGCACCTACAACCATGCGGATGTCGCCGCAGTGCTACTGGAACCGTTCGTCAGCGACGCTAATCACTGGATGGTAAAACACCACGCCATCTTTCAGGGCTACTTTTTCTTTCACTATCTCGGTATGAACCGGGATATGAGAGACCAGTACCGGGACCATCCACACTTCGAACGCACCATCGAGTTTGTTCACAAGTATGACTCACCCGCGTTCGACCCTGATGCGGAAACGTTACCGCTTTCCTACTTCGAGCCCATGGTGCAACGGGTGTTCGCTCAGCCTGTGCGATCCCTCTACAAGGATGCCGAAAGCGTCATGTGACCCGGAACACAACGTGGGCTCAGGACTGACTCTTCCAGTTGGCTGCGCCCACAAATATCAGCTGTAGAAAGCGTGCGGTTCGCTGCCGCACCTGTTCTTCCTGATAGTCGTCGTCGGGAGAGATCCCCAGGATGTCCGTCAGGCTGAAGGCCACACTGCGCACCACCAGGTCGCAGGTCATATCCAGGTCGGCATCGCTCAGGTGATCCGCCACTTTCAGACGCCGAAGATCATTGGCCAGTTCGCTGGCAAAATAACGCATTTCGCTGCGGATGCCTTCCTGTACCGCCCGGCTCTCCCCCGCCAGCCCCTGGGCCATAAACATGAAAAAGCTGCGATTATTGCGAGCATGGGAGATAAAAATACCGACTGATTCGTCGATCAGTTTGTCCGCCTGCAATACGTTCGCCCGCGCCTCGCGCATCATCCGTCGAAGCACCAGCCCCAATTCGTCCACCAACTGCAGCCCAAGGTCATCCATGTTGCGGAAGTGCCGGTAAAAAGACGTCGGCACCACGCCTGCCTGTCGGGTGACTTCGCGGATGCCCAGGCTGGCAAAATGCCGCCCCTTTCCCACCAGGGCCAATGCCGCGTTCATCAGTTTCTCGCGGGTTTCACCCGGCTTACGTCGTTGTTTTTCTGCCATCGCCTGGAACTAGCTCATCGGTTGATCACAAGCCAACAAGTGTACACAGGCCCACACTAAAAATAACCCGAACTTGTCATTATAGGACAATGTTGATGGCTTGATTGCCGCCCAACACCTCAATGTGTACAGTCGTACACATTAGTGAACACTTGTACACATCAGTACAAAGGAGAGCAATCATGATATCTGTACTGGAAAAGTCACCGACCCTGCACTGGCTGGGCAGGCAGCTTTTTAACCGGGACGACCCGGCTGCCTTTTTTGATCCCCTGCTGGAGCGCATCAACCCCATGTGGGTACGGCAATACACGCCGGCCAGAGTGAAGGCCATCTACAACGAAACCGCCGACACCAAAACCTTTGTCCTGGCGCCGGCCGGGCGCTGGAAAGGCTTTGCCGCCGGCCAGCACGTCAATATTGGCATCGATGTTGACGGCGTGCGTCGCAACCGAACCTTCAGCCTGTCCAGTTCGCCCATTCAATGGCGCGCAGACGGCACCGTCACTCTGACCATCAAACGGCTTCCCGGTGGCCTGGTGACCAACTGGATGCACGACCACCTGGAGCCAGGCGCGGTCATCGGGCTGGGCGAGGCGTTCGGCGACTTCCAGATTCCCGATCCGCAGGAGCCAGCCCTATACATCGCCGGTGGCAGCGGCATCACCCCGGTGCTGAGCCAGCTGGAAACCATGGCGGCATCAGACTATCGGGCGCCGGTGACCCTGCTGTATTTCGTGCGCACCCAGGCCGATGTGATTGCTGCGGAAAAGCTGCACGCGCTGGCCAGTCGCTGGCCGGCCTTCACCCTGAAGGTGTTTGCCACCAGCGACACCCACCCGCCCCAGTTCCTCAGCGAGCAACATCTGGATGAGGTTCCCGGCATTGCAGCACGGCGGTGCTATCTCTGCGGGCCGAAAGGGCTCATGGATCTGGCCAACGATCTCCTGTATCGGCGGGGGATTGGCGAAGACCGCATTCACAGCACCTTCTTCTCCGCACCGTCCGCAAATCTCGACACCGAGTCCCTCGGAGGAGCGGTGCATTTCCAACGCAGCAACCTGGATGTCTCGTCCGAAGGCGATGCGGTGCTACTGGACATTGCCGAGGCCGCGAAACTGTCGCCACGCTACGGCTGCCGCATGGGCATCTGTCACCAGTGCAGTTGCCGCAAGACCAGCGGCACTGTGATCAACCGCCTGACCGGCAAAGCATCCGGCCCGGGCGAGGAAACCATTCAGCTTTGTGTGTCTGTTCCGAGCGGGCCGGTGACTGTTGAACTCTGACCGGCCGCACCACAACGCCTGAACCCATTATTGGCAGACATGGTTCGACCATTCTGCAAGGAGTCACCATGAAAACGATGAACGAAACACAACTGAAAGAGCTTGAAAACGACCTGGACACCATTCGTGACCAGGTGATTTCCGATCTTGGCGAACGGGATGCACGTTACATCCGCAGGATCGTTCGGCTCCACCGGTCCCTGGAAATCGGTGGCCGGGTGCTGATGCCCTTCGGGTTTATCCCGCCCGTGTTCCTCGCCGCCACCACGGCGCTGGGTATCTCCAAGATTATCGAAAACATGGAGATCGGCCACAACGTCATGCACGGCCAGTACGACTGGATGAACGACCCATCGCTGCACTCGCAGACCTATGAATGGGATACGGTGTGCACTGGCGATTCCTGGCGCCGCACCCATAACTACGAGCACCACACCTACACCAATATCATCGGCAAGGATCGGGACTACGGCTATGCCCTGCTCCGCCTGAGCGACGACGACAAATGGAAGCCGGCTCATACCCTGCAGTTCATCAACTATATTCTGCTGAGTGTGTTCTTCCAGTGGGGCGTTGGGTTGCATGAGCTGGAGTCTGAACGGATCCGCCGCCGGGAAATCTCGGTACGGGAAAAGATTCCGTTCCTGAAGGACTTCTTCCGCAAGGGCGGCCGTCAGGCCTTCAAGGACTATGTGTTCTTCCCGCTGGTCACCTTTCCGGTGGCTCCGGTGGTACTGGCGGGCAACATT
This sequence comes from Marinobacter sp. Hex_13, assembly GCF_001566815.1. Lineage (NCBI taxonomy): Bacteria > Pseudomonadati > Pseudomonadota > Gammaproteobacteria > Pseudomonadales > Marinobacteraceae > Marinobacter > Marinobacter sp. Hex_13. The sequence goes on along the minus strand of NZ_LSMM01000018.1, from coordinate 6,137 downwards.
GGCGCCAACCTGATCCGTAACCTGTGGTCGTCCACGGTCATTTTCTGTGGCCACTTTACCCAGGATGCGGAGACGTTTACCGAGGAGGAATGCGAAGGTGAGAGCAAGGGCCACTGGTATCTGCGCCAACTGACAGGCTCCAGCAACTTTACCGGCGGTAAGTGGGTGCACCTGCTGAGCGGCCATCTGAGCTACCAGATTGAACACCATGTGTTCCCGGACCTGCCAGCCCACCGCTACCCCGAACTCTCGGAGAAGGTTCAAGCGGTGTGCGAAAAGCACGGCATTCCATACAACACCGGCACCTTCGCCAAACAGTATTCAACCGTGCTGAAACGCATTTTCGGCTATTCACTGCCGGACCGGATGCGCAACCGGCTGCTACCGGAATTCAGCAACCGGGCCTTGAGTTAAGCGATCTGCAAAAGTCGTAGTAACTGAGGGCGATGCTGGTCGTTAATAATATCGGCCAGCGTGTATCGGTCCAGCACTTCCAGGAATGCCGCCAAGGCCTCGCCGAACATTGATTTCAACCCACAGACCGGCGTGATGCGGCAGGCATTCCTGGAGGAAAAGCACTCCACAACACTGAGATCCTGTTCGGTTTCCCTGACCAGGATGCCAACGTTAATGTCCTCCGGCGCCATGTGCAGGCGCATCCCTCCTTTCTTGCCACGGACGGTTTCGATGTAGCCCTTCTTGTTAAGTTGATGAACGACTTTCATCAGGTGATTCTTGGAGATCTCATAGCTGTCGGCGATCTGCTGAATGGTCGCCAGCTCATCACCCTGCACCGCCAGGTAAACCAGAACACGCAGGGAGTAATCGGTGTAACGGGTGATATGCATTCATCAACTCCAATAAGTCATCGATATCAGGTTCACACCGAAAGTGGCCAAACCGATACTTGTATACGCAGAATTCATGAAACCGGTTCTTACGCCCGAATGGTTCTTTTGTCGATATTGGGTTGGGTTATTCGCCACACATTGGTTATGCTTGTTGTATACAAAGCCAGACGGGGAATTTACCCATGCCCAACGCCACGCTGACAGACCGTTTTGGTCGCACCGTCAACTATGTGCGTCTGTCCGTCACAGACCGCTGCGATTTCCGGTGCGTGTACTGCATGGCCGAGGAGATGACCTTCCTGCCACGGCAGCAGGTGCTGACACTTGAAGAGATTGCCCAGGTGGCAAAGACCTTCGTATCCCTGGGCACCGAAAAGATTCGGTTGACCGGGGGAGAGCCGCTTGTCAGACGGGGCATTCTGGAACTGGTCAAGGAAATCGGCACATTTGGCCTACGGGACTTCGCCATGACCACCAATGGCAGCCAGTTGCCCACCATGGCAGAGCCACTGCGCAAGGCCGGGCTCAAACGATTGAATATCAGCCTGGATTCCCTGGATGCCGAGAAATTCAGCCGCATCACCCGCACCGGCCGGCTTGCCCAGGTTCTTGATGGTATAGACGCTGCAAAAGAGGCGGGGTTTGAGGGCATCAAACTCAATACCGTTGTCATGAAAGGTGGCAACGACCAGGAAGTACCAGAGCTGGTTGAGTTTGCCCGCAAAAAGAAAGTGGACATTACCTTCATTGAGGAAATGCCACTGGGTGAAATTTCCGATCATGATCGTGGTCAGGTGCTGTGCACCAGCGACGAAGTGCGCGATATCATCAGCCAGCGCCATGAGCTGGTTCCCACACCGGAAGATTCCGGCGGCCCCGCCCGCTACTACCGCATGCCGGACAGCGACATTCGGGTCGGTTTCATCTCGCCCCATTCCCACAATTTCTGCTCTACCTGCAACCGCGTTCGGGTCACGGTGGAAGGCCGTCTGCTGCTATGCCTGGGCAACGAGCATTCCGTTGATCTGCGCCGCGTGCTGCGCGGCCACCCGGAAACCGATGACAAACTCCGTGAAACCATCATCAACGCCATGGACCTGAAACCGGAGCGCCATCACTTTTCCAGCGAGGGTGACGTTCAGATTCTTCGGTTTATGAATATGACCGGCGGCTAGCTTCCAGCTGAACCAGCCTTGCGCCGCTGGCGTATCCTTCGTACCACATCGTGGCGATCATGGGTGATTGCTGCCCCAGGTACGGAGGTCGTTTCCCGCTATGTCCAATCTGATTCTGATACTCGGCGACCAGCTGACCACCGCCATCAGCGCACTCGACAACGCTGACAGAAAACGAGACAGAATCGTGATGGCAGAGGTCCACGACGAGGCCAGCTACACCAATCACCACAAGAAGAAACTGGTTCTGCTGTTCAGCGCCATGCGCCATTTCGCACAGCGGCTGGAGGATGACGGCTGGCAGGTTCACTACCAGACGTACCACCCCGATAACGAAACCCGAAATCTCGAGTCTGTCATCGCCAATCAGCTCAAAGAAACCGGCGCTGACAGGGTGATCACGACAGAGTGCGGCGAGTGGCGATTGCACGAGCAAGTTAGCCATTGGCATGAGCGCCTGGGCGTGCCGGTCGAGATCCGGCCGGATACGCGTTTTATCGCCAGCAAGCAGGCGTTTTCGGACTGGGCAGAGGGGCGCAAACAGCTGCGAATGGAGTTCTTCTACCGGGAAATGCGACGAAAAACCGGTTTGTTGATGACTCCAGATGGCAAGCCTGAGGGCGGCGAATGGAATTTCGACGCCGACAACCGCCGCAAATGGACGGGAAAACCGGCGGCTCCGGCTCCCTTTCGCGTTGAGCCCGACAAGGTGACCCGGGAGGTGATTGAGGCGGTAGAGCAACACTTTACCGAACACTTCGGCACCACGGAGGGTTTTCACTTTGCCGTCACCCACGAGGACGCAGAGCAGGCATTGGAGTACTTCATCGATTTTGCCCTGCCCTGTTTCGGCGACTTTCAGGATGCCATGTCAGACAATGAAGACTGGCTGTTCCACTCCATCCTGTCGCCCTACATCAATTGCGGCTTGCTGGATCCACTGGCCGTCTGCGAGGCCGCCGCACAGGCCTGGTATTCGGGGCGTGCGCCGATTAACGCAGTGGAGGGTTTTATCCGCCAGATCTTGGGCTGGCGTGAGTTTGTGCGGGGTATCTACTGGTTGCATATGCCGGGGTACGCACAGGAAAACCGGCTCGGTAATACCCGTTCCCTACCCTGGTTCTACTGGACCGGAGACACCAGGATGCGCTGCATGCACAAGGCCATTGATGCCACCCGTCGCAACGCCTATGCACACCATATCCAGCGACTGATGGTGACCGGTAATTTTGCGCTGCTGGCCGGCGTCAAGCCGGAGGAGATCTGTGACTGGTACCTGGCCGTGTATGCCGATGCCTACGACTGGGTGGAGCTACCCAACGTGCTGGGCATGGTGATGCACGCAGACGGTGGCTATCTGGGATCGAAACCCTATGCCGCCAGCGGCAAATACATCCAGCGCATGTCGGACCACTGCAGCAACTGCCACTACAAGGTCAACAAGGCCACGGAAGACGACGCCTGCCCGTTCAATGCGCTCTATTGGCATTTCATCAATCGCCATCGGGCAGACTTTGCCAGCAATCCGCGCATGGGCATGATGTACCGCAACTGGGACAAGCAGAAACCAGAAAGGCGGGAGGCGCTGCTCCAGCGTGCCGACAACTTGCTGGCACACCTGGAGCAACTCTGAACACGGAGAGGGGCTGGCGCGACTATGGGCGGATGCGCTTCTCGCTGTCCGGGTCGAAAAACACGACCTTTCTCATGTCGAACATCAGCTCCGCTTCTTCACCCCAGTTCACCGGGTGTTCCGCATCCAGCCGGCACTGCACATCAACATTGTTGAGGCGAATCACGGCGAGGATGTCCGGCCCGGTGGGTTCGGTCACCTCCACCGTAAACCGGCTCTCGGCCACCATCTGGCTATCTCTTTTCTGTTCATCTGGCTGGCTTATGTGCTCCGGCCGGATACCGAGTACCACCTGTTTGCCGGCCCACCCCTTCAGGTAATCCGGCACTGGCAGGGCAAGTTTCCGGCCATCGCTACCCTCAACGTTGACCACCAAGCCTGCGCCAGCCTGCTCTACCGTCACATTGATAAAACTCATGGACGGCGAGCCCATAAAGCCCGCGACAAACAGATTCTCCGGCGTGTCATACACTTCCTTCGGCGTGCCCAGTTGCTGCAGTTCGCCGTCTTTGAGCACCGCGATCCGATCCGCCAGCGTCATGGCTTCGATCTGGTCGTGGGTCACGTACACAATGGTGGTTTTCAGGCGCTGGTGCAACTTCTTGATTTCGGTGCGCATTTCCACCCGCAGCTTGGCATCCAGGTTGGACAACGGCTCGTCGAACAGATAGATCTTCGGCCTGCGAGCCAGGGCGCGCCCCATGGCGACCCGCTGTTGCTGACCCCCTGAAAGCCGGGCTGGCTTTTTGTCCAGCAACGCGGAAATCTGCAACAGGTCGGCCACCCGCTCCACTTCCTGCTGGATCTCGTCTTTCGGCATACCGCGGATTTTCAGACCGAACGCAATGTTCTCGCGCACCGACATGGTGGGGTACAGCGCGTAGGACTGGAACACCATGGCGATGTCCCGGTCCTTCGGCTCCATGGTGGATATGTCCTTGCCTTCCACCACAATCGACCCACCGGTAATGGACTCCAGGCCGGCAATGCTGTTCATCAGGGTTGACTTGCCGCAGCCGGAAGGTCCAACGAGAGTCAGAAACTCACCGGATGCGATGTCAATATTAATGCCTTTGAGCGTCTCATCGAGAGCCCCCGGGTATGTCTTGCGGATGTCCCGCAGTTCAAGTTGTGACATGTTGTTTTACCCTTTAACCGAGCCGGCCGTCAGGCCGCGTATAAAGTACTTGCCGGCCACGATGTACACCACCAGCGTTGGCAGGGCGGCTATCATGGCGGCGGCCATATCCACGTTGTATTCCTTCACCCCGGTACTGGTGTTCACCAGGTTATTCAGGGCGACCGTTATCGGCTGGCTGTCGCCGCTGGCGAAGACCACGCCGAACAGGAAGTCGTTCCAGATCTGGGTGAACTGCCAGATCAGTGACACCATGAAGATGGGTGTGGACATGGGCAGAAGGATGCGGAAGAAGATGGTGAAAAAGCCGGCGCCGTCGAGCCGGGCCGCCTTCACCAAAGCGTCGGGAATGGCCACGTAATAGTTGCGGAAAAACAGCGTGGTAAAGGCCACCCCGTAGATCACGTGGACCAGTACCAATCCAGCGGTGGTGTTGGCCATGCCCAGCTTGCCAAGGGTGGCCGCCATGGGCAGCAGCACCACCTGGAAGGGCACAAAGCAGCCGAACAGCAACATCCCGAACAACAGATCCGAGCCCTTGAATTTCCACTTCGACAGCACGTAGCCGTTAAAGGCACCCAACAGGGTGGAAATCATCACCGCTGGCACCGTCATCTTGAACGAGTTCCAGAAATACCCTTTCACGCCCTCACACTGCACACCGGTGCAGGCCTCGGACCAGGCCTTGGTCCAACCGATGGTTGTCCAGTCGGTGGGCAGTGCCAACAGGTTGCCAGAGCGGATATCCATGGGCGTCTTGAAACTGGTGATCAACATCACGATCAGCGGAATCAGGTACACCAGGCAGGCCAGAAGCAGCACGCCATAGATGGCAATGCGGCTGGGGCGAAAGCCGGTACGAACCATATCAGTCATGGCGTTTCTCCCTCAGTTCGGAATACAGGTAAGGCACCAGCAATGCCAGAATCGCACCCAGCATCAGCATGGCGCTGGCAGAGCCCAGCCCCATCTGGCCACGGGTAAAGGTATGGGCGTACATGAACACCGCCGGCAGGTCGGTGGAATAGCCCGGGCCACCCGCCGTCATCGCCATCACCAGGTCAAAACTCTTGATAGCAATGTGGGCCAGCACCATCACGGAGCTGAAGAACACCGGCCGCAAGGACGGCAGGATGATTTTCCAGTAGATCACCGGCAGGCTGGCACCATCCACTCGGGCAGCACGGATAATGGAAGAGTCGACGCCCCGCAGCCCGGCCAGAAACAGCGCCATCACAAAGCCGGAGGCCTGCCAGACCGCCGCCATCACAATGGTGTAGATGGCGAAGTCGGAATTCACCAGCCAGTCGAAGCTGAAGGACGTCCAGCCCCAGTCGTGC